>CANPXU010000005.1 GCA_947586825.1 uncultured Bacilli bacterium
TCATTAATTGCTTACATGTACGAAGATGGTTTAGATACTCATGAATATAAAACTGGCACAAATGAAGATTGGACAAGTGGAGAATATATTCTTAATTTTAAAGAAAGCAAGTGTAAGAATAGCAATATAAGTTGGGATAACGAAAATAATAAAATAATATTAAATGATGCGACTAGCAATGAGTGTAAATTATATTTTGATGTAAAAGCATATCATGAAAAATGCAATGACAATACATTAGCATGCCAAATAGCCAAAAAGGTTGGAACAACAGTTGGAGATAAAGAAGGAGAGGAACTTTTGTATCATGATAATACAATTGACATAAATGGAGATGGAAATCCTGATGATGCGGGAGACTCATCATATAGATATTCAGGAGATAATCCAGATAATTTTGTATGTTTTGGTACTGACGAATCTATTTGCCCTTATAAAAATTTGTATCGTATTTTGGGCGTTTTTCCTTTTGAAAAAGAGGATGGTACCTTACAGTATAGTGTTAAACTTATCAAAAGTGAGTATATTACGGAAGAAGAACTAGGCCTAGCTAAAAGTGGCGTAAGCAATGTGCTAATTTCGGATTATGAAATGCCCAGTACTATTGCCCCGAGAGTCAATAAAACAACCGAAATAGATTATTTTAGATGGACGGGGACAGATGATCAGCTAAATAGCTGGATTTTAAGTCCATTAAAAGAAAAGTTAAATGACGAAACTATAGGTTATTTATCCAAAATAGATAGTAAATGGCAAGATATGATATCATTTAATACTTGGTATATAGGTGGCTTTGAAACATATGGACTGCCTAGGCAAGTATATGATAGTGAAGTAGGCAAAAATAGGTTAAGGGAGGGAGAAATAAAGTGCGTTAATAATACTCCTGATTTAGTGAAATGCACTGAAGAATTACTTGTATCAAAAGATAAAATAGGATTAATGTATGTTAGTGATTATCTCTATTCATCCAAAAGTAGTAATTGGGTTATATTAGATTACCATAATGTAAAAAATAGAGAAAATAATTGGATATATAATGGTGTCTATGAATATTTTATATCAAGAACTGCAGGAACTGTTGATAAAATATATGATTTAGATGGTTGGGGCTATGTTCCTGCCGTAAAAAGACAGATTGAACCTGGACATGTTAGACCGGTATTTTTTTTGAATTCTAGTGTTAAATTTATCGATGGCTCAGGTACTGAAGATGAACCTTATAGAATTGGTTAATGTATTATATTTCATTCTCTTTTCAAGAAATGTGACTAGTATATGATATAATAAATATAGTAAATTAACAAAGAGGTGAGGATATGAAATGTATTCTTATGAATAAATATACTGAAGTATTAAAGGCAGAATATGATAGTGCTACTAGCGCTTTTACTAAAGTATATGAAGTAATGAATATTAATTACGCTCCATATATTTTGAAAAATATTTACAATCAAGAAAATATAAATGATGATGCTTTTAGAACAAATTTAAGTGAATGGTTTAAGGGAAGAGGAATCCCTTCATGGCGTGATAGATTAGATTTGCTATTATATAGATTAAATATTTCAGCTCCATATGAATTATTAGACAAAGCTTTTGGTTTATCTTTATCAGATCAATATTGGTTAAAACCCGATGGTAGCAATATTAATTATGATGATATTAATTTTTTTGATAATGATTTTGATTATGCTGAATTCATGGAAGCTTCTTTATCTGTTAATAGCCCAAAAATATATAATGAGAATTCGTTAAAAACGCCAAATAATACAACTGATGGAATGCTTAAAAAAGCTTGGGTTATTGAAGGAGAAACTAGGTATTTAATCAAAGGTGGGTATAAAAATGAAACTTTACAGCCCTTTAATGAAGTATTAGCAAGTGAGATATGTAAAAGGTTAGGATTTAATTATGTTGATTATTCGCTATATACTTATAAAGATATGGTAGTATCTAAATGTCCATGCTTTATAACTAAAGATACGGAGCTTGTGCCATGTCATCAAATAATAAGTGGTAGAAAAAGACATAACTCTTCAGCAGATTATGAAAATTATATAAAGATTCTAGAAGAAAACGGAATTGAAAATGCTCGCGAAAAACTTGAAAATATGTATATTCTAGATTTTTTAATATTAAATGATGATAGGCATTTAAATAATTTTGGTATTATAAGAGATGTTAATAGCTTGAAATGGTTAGATGTTGCACCTATCTTTGATAGTGGACAAAGCCTAAACATTGAATATTACGATGAAGAAGAAATGCATATTTCCGGAAATGGTCGATTATTTTATGAAGTTAAGCCATTTGATGAAATAATAAAACTAGTAAAAAATATTAAAAGAATTGATATAACTAAGTTAGACGGTCTAGTTGAGTGGTTTGATAACTTGCTTCATCAGTATCAAAATATAACTAATTATTCAGATGCGAGAATTAATAAATTATGTATCCTACTAAATAGTCAAATTAATAAATTGAAAGATATAATTGAAAAAGCAAATAGGTGATTCTATTTGCTTTTATAATAAGTTAAATATTCTTCTAAAGTTAAATTGTTTTCGTAAATGAATGTCGCTGTATCAATACCAACATAACGATAATGCCAGCTTTCTGCACTTTGACCTGTTATATATTCTTTGCCTTCTGGATATCTTTCAATAAAGCCATATTTATGAGCATTTTCTTTTATCCATTTATAAGCATCACTTTCAGGAAATGTCACAGTAGTAAGAGCACCTTTAGCAAAGATGTCTAGAGCAAGGCCTGTAGTGTGCTCATCAGATCCTGGCCTTCCTATATTGTTATCAGCATATACTGTGCCATTGTTGTCTTTAGCTTTGTTATAAGCTTTTTCATGTTCACTATAAGGATAATAAGCAAAGTTAACGATTAGATAAAAACCTTGCTCATCAGCATCATTCCACATATTTAAGTATGCATCCCAGACTTCTTTTTTTACCTTAAAGCCATCACCATAAAAGTATTTTTGGTTCGTAACATCTATTAAATCATCAGGAACAAAATCTGAATCAAGTAAATAATATTTATTAACAAGTATTTCATTTTTTAAATCATAATCTACTTTGACAGGAGCTTCATAATATTCATAATCAAGATTTAGATTAACATATTCAATAGCTGTTTCAATATCCGTTCTATTTTCCTCCATAAATGTTAAATAACGATTATAGTTGCTATGAATATAATGTTCATTATTCATAAATTCCAAGAGATTTTCATCCTTCTTTTTATCTAATAAACTTTTTAATTCTGTTTCATTATAATACTTTTTTAAAGTGTTTATTTCTTTATCCGTATAACCAATTTCCGAAAGTTTATATTCAATCGTATTTTCAGCTTCGTATTTAGCGTGAATCTTATTATAGGATATTATAGCAATGGTACCAAAGATGATGAAAACGAGAATAAACCACACAGTTTTTTTAAGTTTTAATCTTTTCTTTTTCATCGGATTCTCCTTAATTTAATTATATCTTTTTTTATAGTATTTTCAAGTTTTGCTTTACAAATAGAAACGAGTATTGTATTATTTATTTAAGGTAGTGATAATAGATGAGCGAGAATAAGCAAATATTAAAATACTGTCCTAATTTTTATAAAATAATAAATTTCAATCCATTGCAAGAGGATCAATTATCCGATAAGATAATTAAGATATATCAAGAATATATCTTTAAGATAGATCCTAATAATGCTGAGGATGTTAAAGAAGTAAAAGAGCTTGATGAAGCTGTAGCTAAATACATTAATGATTATTCTTTCAGAAGAGAAGTTCAAAAAGAAATTGTTAATGTTAGAGTTAAATCAACTTGCAAAGATGTCTTAAAATTCTTTATTGAAGCTATCATTAAGATTTTTACTAATTATCAAGATTATACTACAAGAGTTATTTATGTCTCTCGCTGGATATAAATAACTTTTTTATTTGCGTAAGACCAAAGAGCATAATGAATATAGTAGCTATAAGTCCTAGTTGTTTGTGAAGAATCAAAACAGGGAAATATTTATTAACTAATAATAGATTAGTAAGACAAGGAGTTAAGATAATAATAGTATAAAAGATTATTTTATTATTATTTAACTCTTTTCTTAAATTCTTAAAAGTTAGAGTAAGAAAGATAAAGTAGTCTAAATACCAAATAGTACTTAAGATATTTTCAAAGTTTTCAATAAAGTTAAATAGCCTAATTCTTTTTAATAAGATGTATTCAGGGAAACGATATATCTTAGCTACATTTGGTGTTAAGACGGTTAGAATTAAAAAGCCTACGATACTTAATATAATACTTGAAAATAAATAATACTTAATATGCTCTTTATGGGGTATTTTATCCTCACTCAAAAGAATATGAGGAATAGTCGATAAACTGGCATAGATAATAGTTCCTTTGAATATGGAGCTTATTTTGCTAGTGAAAAAGGGTGTAAGACTATCTAGTTTAATATAACTAAATAAAGATAGGAAAGTAATACCCAAAGTAAAGAGACTTAATATACAAAGGATTATGGAAGTATATTTAATAACTTTATAATCTTTAAAAGAAGCGTATAAACAAAGAATAATACTTGTGGCAATAATAATCCATTTAGGAGTTTCCAAAAGAAAAAAGTCATTAATAAACACTTCAATAGTATAGGTACTTATAATGATAAATAATATATATAGGATAATCTTTATATATTTATAAAATTTACTATCCGAAGAAAATCTATTTAGAAGATAAATAAAAAAGATACCTAAAATATTACCTAATATAAAGCATATTAAAGCATCAGAACCGGTATAACCAATAACTAAAGAGAAGATATTACCTAAAAAGATGGGCCTAGTTAAAAAATAGGCTAGGGAAAAATTTTCTTTATTCATATTTTGCCTCGTATGTAAAACCATTACGGTTAATGTTAAGCTTTACTTCTATTTCTATATCATGATTCATAGCATAGTCACGATCCTTTATTTTTGTCTTTTTATAATATTTACTTGCTATTCCTAAAGGATCTGTTTTTGTTTTAATAATATTTTTAATTAAAGATTCATATTTATCTTTAGCTTTTTGTTCAAATTCTTTATTTAACTTAGTATAAATATCATCATCTTTTAAATTAAAGTTAGGTTCATTAAGTTTTATTTCCGCGGAAAGAGTAATACTTATTTTGACTTTATCATCATCAAACTCATAATCAGCCTTAGTTTTATAAATATTTATGGCAAAGGTTTTATCATCATATTCTTTCTCAATTAAATAATTACTTTCTTTATTAATAAGAGATGATAATAAATAAGAATCTTCTTTATCAAGAGTATCAATATACTTGCCATTTTTAAAAAGACTAATCCCCGTCATTGATAAAACTTTTTCGCCTTCTTTTTCGATTGTTGTAATAGTCGTATCCATGCCATAGGTCGTATAAGTTTCTAGGTTATCGACAAATGTATTTGTAAAGATAATATTTTGCGTTTTAGGACTATATTCGACTAAATCAGATAGGGTACTAGCAATGCTTTCACCTGAGTCAGATTCGGTTTTTATAATCTCTTTGGCTTCGGTATTTTCGGCCAAAAGAAGATAGAAATTATTACTAATTTGCGGATTTCTTGTAATATAATCGATGATATCTTTAGTACCTTTTTTGGCAGCATCTTTACTTATTACCACGGCTTTTAAATGAAAATAATGGGGAAGAGTCGGAATCTTAAGCGCGATATCTGCAAAGGCATCGGAGATAGTTTTGGCTTTAGTACTTATCGTATAGGGTTTTATTTTACCAGATTCCGTTTCGTAGTTTTGACCTGCTAAAACTTCGAAAGTAAGTTCATACTTTTCATCTTCATAATCAATCCCTATAGCTGTTACAAAAGCAAGTTTATCTACTTCTTTATAATCAAAACAACCGGTTATAAAAAAAGGAATTAATAAAAGTAAAATTATTATCTTTTTCATTGACGCTCCTTTATTATGTTATTAGATAGTTTTTTGCTACGATGTAAATTGTTTTTCGCAAGAATAAATTCAGAAAAATAAGCTTTATCATACGGAGCTAAAGGGAAGGTATACGGATAGCCAATTGATTTAGCATCACATAGATTTATAAAGAGGAAGATAACACCCAAAACCAGGCCATATAAGCCTAAGAAGCTGGCTAGAAATATAAGAAAGAAACGATAATACCTAAGCATATTACTTATCTCCGGGTCTGTAAATATTAAAGATGCAACATAAGTAAAAGAGCAAATGATAATCATAATCGGTGATACAAGGCCAGCACTTACTGCGGCATCTCCTAAAACTAGGGCACCAAGAAGGGAAGCTGCTGAGCCATACTTGGAGGGAAAACGGATATCACTTTCCCGTAGTATTTCGCAAATAATAAGCATGACAATACACTCGACTAAAGCCGGGAAGGGAATCTTGCTTCTTTGAGAGGCAAAGTTAATAATCAAGCTTGTTGGTATGGCCTCTTGGTTATAATTGATTATCGCAATATAAAACGCGGGTACGACAATTGAACAAATAAAACAAAGCATTCTTATTAATTTCGTAAAATTTATATTATAAGAATTATTATATTTATCGGTAAATGGATTAATAAAATCAATTAAGAAGGCCGGTACTATTAAAGCAGTTGGGGAGTTATCACACATTATAACGATTTTGCCTTCGGCTAAAGCTTCGGCACAGCGATCGGGCCTTTCGGTAGTAATAACGGTTGGAAATAAATCTTTACTCTCACTTAAATATTTAATTAAACTTTCCGAAGAATTTAAAATATCAATATCTATCTTACTTAAGATGTCATATACTTTATCGACATTTTCTTTTTTGGCAACATTATCAAGATATAATATTCCTACGTTATTATTGGCAAGCTTACCAATCGATAAGTTCTTAGTTTTAAAGTGTTTAGTTTTAAGTCTTCTTTTAATTAAACCTAAGTTAGTTTGATAGTTTTCAATAAAGGCATTTTTAGGTCCATTTATGGCAGGCTCATTTTCGTTAGTCGAAAGGCCTCGGTTAATATCGGCTTTTGTTTCAATTGCATAGATATGTTTATTATCAAAGATAACTGTATAGCCATCATAAAGATATTTCTCAGCTTCTGTTAAGCCTTTTAATTTCTTGATTTTACTACCCGGGATATCGGATTCAAAATCAGGAAGATTTTTAATACTGGTTATTCTTCTTAAAATATATTCGTTAATTTTATCTTGACTACATAAAGACTCAAGATAAAAAATATAAACCTTATGAAGAGGATTTATATTAATATGTTTTATTACTAGATCAGGATCATCTTTAAATTCATTTTGAATATATTCCAGTTCTTTTTTCATGTTATTATTATGGAAAGATAATTAAAAGTTATAATATTATTTGAGAATAAATTAAAAATATATTATATTAATATTAAGGTGGATTTATGAATGCAGTAATTGAAAAACTTGATGGTCTTGGAAATGGTATTTGTTATATTAATGGTAAAATCTGCTTTGTACCTAAATGTATACCGGGCGATGAAGTAGAAATTGAAATTACTTATGAAAATAAAGACTATTTAAAAGGAAGAGTTACTAAAATAATTAAATCATCGCAAGACAGGATATCACCTTTTTGTCCATATTTTGACTCATGTGGTGGCTGCAGTCTTCAGATGCTTAACTATGATAAAGGTTTAGAGTATAAAAAAGAAAGAGTTAAGAACATCTTAGGAAGAATTATTAATCTGCCTGAACCTGAAGTTATAGCAAACACACATAATAAAGCGTATCGCAATAAAATTGAATTAAAGATTCAAAACAAAGAGATAGGCTTTTATGAAAGAAAAACTCATAATTTAATAGCTATTCATAATTGTCCTATTACTAAAGAGTGTATTAATAACTTTTTGCCTGAATTAAAACTTATGAACATCACAAATGGTGATGTTATGATTAGGGCTAATTTTAATGATGAGCTTTTAATAAGTATTACGACAAGTGATGAAGTTAAATTAAATGAAGAGAATTACCCTGAAAGAAAAGTTGTAGGCATAATCGTTAATGGAAAGACTATCTATGGCGAAAATCATTTTATAGATAAGATAGGTAATTACTTTTTTGATGTATCTTATGATTCGTTCTTTCAAGTAAATAGTTACATTAATGAAAAACTATTTGATATTATCAAAGAAAACTCTATAGGAAATACTATACTCGATTTATACTCTGGAGTAGGTACTTTAGGCATTGTAGCAAGCCAAACTGCCCAAAAGGTATATTCGATAGAGTGTGTGCCAAACGCTGTTTTAAATGGCATTAAAAACGCTAAAATGAATAAGCGTGATAATATAAGCTTTATTTTAGGCAATGTTGAAGATAAAATTAAGTTTATTGAGGATAAGGTAGATACTGTAATTGTTGATCCTCCTCGTAAAGGCCTAGATGATTTTACGATAAATAAGCTTTTAGAATTTAAACCAAAGAAAATTATTTATATATCTTGTGAGACTGAAAGCCTTGCTAATAATCTTAAAGTTTTAAAAGATTTATACAATTTGGATAAATTATATATTTTAGATATGTTTAGTTATAATTATTTAGCAGAATGCGTTTGTATTTTAAATATAAAGGAGAAAGATTATGGAGACAATTAGAACGACATTATTGCTTATTATAAAAGATGATATGATAATGCTTGCTAAGAAGAAAAAAGGCTTTGGCGAAGGCAAATATAATGGCGTTGGAGGAAAACTTGAAGAAGGGGAGAGTGTTGAAGAAGCCCTTATAAGAGAAACTAAAGAAGAGATAAATATAACTCCTTTAGATTATGAAAAAGTGGGCGTAGTTAGTTTTGATGAAGATTATAAAGGTAAACGTTCAAGACTTGAATTTCACCTATACACTTGTTCTAAATGGGAAGGTGATTTAAAAGAAACCGAAGAGATGGAACCTCATTGGTTTAATATAAAAGAAATCCCTTATGATGAAATGTTCCCTGATGATAAACATTGGCTTCCTTATGTTCTTGAAGGCCGTAAGTTTAATGCTTATTTTAATTTTGATGATGATTGGAATATTATTGATAAACAAATAGATATAATAAGTTAACTCAAGTTGTAATTTATTTAAATTAGTACTATAATAATAAATGAAGGAAGTGCATTAGCACTTGCCTAATTGGGTAAGCACCGGTTCGAGCAACCGGAGCTTTTTTATTTTAACCTAACCTCCTTATAGTTAAATTATAGTTGTATTAACAGAAGGAGAATAATCAAAAATAATGTGTAGAATAATTTTTAGTGTGTTGTAATTTATTTAAATTAGTACTATAATAATAAATGAAGGAAGTGCATTAGCACTTGCCTAATTGGGTAAGCACCGGTTCGAGCAACCGGAGCTTTTTTATTTTACCCGAAACCCCCTTATAGTTAGACTATAGTTGTATTAACAAGAGAAGAATAATCAAAAGAAGTAGGAAAATAATAATGTATTGAATACGGATATGAGAATCCTTTTTCATCTACATCTCCTCCATTCTAGCTCGAAGTTAAAATGAAGGCAGGCCCTAATGCAACTTCCAAAGCCATATTACAAAAGAAGAAGATAAATGTCAAATGACCAAAAATGCAAATTGGAGCACCAAAATGGCCTTTTTGATTAAATTTTTGCAAAAAAGTGGCAATTTAGTTAACCAAATCAGTAGTTTTGGTAAAATTTATATTTTTTTAAAAATTTTTTTAGTATAATTAATTAAAGGTGAAGTATATGGAATATATAATTAATTTTATTAGGGGATTTTTTATGGCTTTAGCAGATAGCGTACCAGGTGTTTCCGGCGGAACTATTGCTTTTGTATTAGGCTTTTATGATAATTTTATTGCCGCTTTAGATGATCTTTTTAGAGGTGATTTTAAAAAGAAGAAAAAGGCTTTCTTTTATCTATTTAAGATAGGTATAGGCTGGGTAGTAGGTTTTATTCTTGCAGCTTCATTTCTTTCTAGTTTATTTGAAAATCATATCTATGAACTTTCTTCTTTATTTTTAGGTTTTATTATTGTATCTCTTCCTTTTATCATTAAGGAAGAATTAAAAGCATTAAAAGGCAGATATTATAATATTGTTTGGTTTTTCATTGGTTTATTATTCGTTGTAGGTATTACTTTACTTAATGGCACTGATATTTTAAATATTAATTTAACAAATCCTAACTTAATGAGTTATATATATACTTTCTTAGTGGCAGCCGTTGCCATATGTGCGATGGTTTTACCAGGCATATCTGGGTCTACGGTTTTACTTATCTTTGGTCTTTATGTTCCTATTATGGCAAAGATTAAGATTTTACTTGGCTTTGATTTTTCGGTATTTCCTATCCTACTTGTCTTTGGTTTAGGAGTTATCTTTGGAATTTTCTCATTTGCTAAAATTGTGCGTAGAAGCTTAGAGAAGAATCGTGGTGCGGTCATCTATGTTATACTAGGCATGATGGTAGGATCTGTTTATGCCATTATAATGGGACCTACCACTTTAGAAAAGGCTCTTCCAATGCTTTCTTTTGATACTTTTAATATTCCGATGTTCTTACTTGGCATAGTTATCATTATTGCTTTAGAAAAATCAAAAGATATTTTAGCTAAAAAGAGGATCAAATGAAAACAATTGTCGTAGGTGGAGGAGCTTCAGGTTTAATTGCCGCGTTAAAAGCTAGGGAAAATAGTGAAGTTATAATTTTAGAAAAGAATGATAAACTTGGTAAAAAACTTCTTTTAACAGGTAATGGTCATTGTAATTATTGGAATAAAGAAATTGATATAACTAAGTATGAATCAGATTCTTTAGAAACTTTAAAAAGTATTATAAATGAAGATAATATTAATGAAGTATATAAATATTTATATAGTTTAGGTATTTATCCAAGAGAAAAAGATGGGTATATATATCCATATTCAAATCAAGCATATAGTTTTAGAGAGGTATTAGAGCAAAATATCCTTAAAAAAGGTATTAAAGTTATATATAATGCCAAAGTAACGGATGTTAGAAAAGAAAATGATAAGTTTATAATAACTTATAATGATACTGAAACTATAACTGGTGATAAACTTATTATAAGTGCAGGCTCTGTAGCGTATTCTAAGACGGGTTCTACGGGTGATTTATATCCTATCCTAGAAAATCTAGGCCATAAGCTAAATCCTTTGTACCCGGCTTTAACGAGCCTTAAATGCGATGCTGATTTTACGAAAATATGGTCAGGAATTAGAACGGATGCTAAAGTTAGTATTTATGTAAATGATAAACTAAAAAAAGAAGAAGTGGGCGAAGTTCAACTTACCGATTATGGCATCAGTGGCGTTTGTGTATTTAATTTAAGTAGTATTGCTTCATCCCATATTGGTGAAAATGTAAAAGTTGTAGTTAACTTTCTTCCTAATATAACTGACTTTGAAGATTTCCTTTATCAAAGAAGCAGAGATCTTCCTGATGCTACTATGGAAGAGATGTTTGAAAGCATATTTAGTTATAAACTAAATGATATCTTTTTCCATAATACTCATATAAATAGTAAAGCTTATTATAAGAGTTTAACAACATCAGAAATAAATAAACTTAAAGAAGTTATGACCCATCTTGAACTTAATATCACAGGAACTGGTGATTTTGAAAAAGCTCAAGTTTGTAAAGGTGGCATTTCTTTAATGGATATTAATCCTCTTTCGATGGAATCTAAAAAGGTAAGTAATTTATTTATTACAGGTGAAATCCTCGATGTAAATGGAATATGTGGTGGCTATAATCTATCTTTTGCCTTTATAACTGGTTATATTGCAGGAGAATATCATGCTTAGAGTAAGACAAATTAAAGTTCCTGTTTTAAAAGATAATTCTGATACTTTGAAAGAAAGTATTTTAAATAAACTAAGGATTCATGGGGATGAACTAAAAGATTATGCAATTTTAAAAAAGTCTATCGATGCTCGTGATAAAGATAATATTAATTTTATTTATGAAGTTAAGGTAGATGTCTTAAATGAAGATAAACTTTTAAAGAAAAACCCTAATGATATTATTTTGCTTGAACAAAAAGAATATAGTGCTCCTATGAAAGGAAATACTTTATTAAACCATCGCCCCGTTGTTATAGGAAGCGGTCCCGCGGGTCTTTTTTGTGCTCTTGTTTTAGCCGAAAATAACTATAAGCCGATTATTATTGAACGAGGCAAAAAAGTCGAAGATCGAGTTAAAGATGTTGAACTATTTTGGGAAAAAGGAATATTAAATCTGAGTAGTAATGTCCAATTTGGTGAAGGTGGGGCTGGTACTTTTTCTGATGGTAAATTAAATACCTTAATAAAAGATAGTGAAGGTCTTGGTAAAAAAGTATTAGAAACTTTTGTAAAATATGGTGCTCCCGAAGAGATATTATATTTAAATAAGCCTCATATTGGCACTGATCTTTTGCAAAATATTATCAGAAATATGCGTGAGGATATCATTTCGATGGGTGGCACTTTCTTTTTTGAAGAAACTTTTGAAGATTTAGTTTTTGAAAATAATAAATTAAAGCAAATTAAAACTAGCAAACAAACTCTTGATACTGATGTGCTAGTTTTAGCTATTGGCCATAGTGCTAGAGATACTTTTTATATGTTAAATAATTATCTTGATATCAAATCTAAACCATTTGCCATAGGGGTTAGAATATCACATCCTCAGAAATGGATTAATGAAAATCAATATGGCTCAATGGCTAAATATTTACCTCCTGCGGATTATAAGCTAACTTATGAGGCTCAAAGTGGAAGGGGAGTATATTCCTTTTGCATGTGCCCTGGCGGTTTTGTTGTAAATTCATCAAGCGAAGATAAAGCCTTATGCATAAATGGTATGAGTAACTATAAAAGAGATGAGGCAAATGCCAATAGTGCTATTATCGTTACTATAGATAGTAAAGATTATGGCGATAATCCTTTAAGTGGCATTGAATTTCAAAGAAAGCTTGAACATTTGGCTTATGAAAAAGGTGAGGGCTTTATTCCTACCCAAAGATGGGAAGATTTTAAAAATAATACTTCTTCGAAAGCTTTAGGAAGTATTAATCCAATTTATAAAGGAAATTATCATTTGGCCAATCTTCATGAAATACTTCCTGATTATATTTGCCACGACTTAATTGAAGCAATAGATAACTTCGGTCACAAGATAAAAGGCTTTAATGATAACGATGCTTTAGTAAGTGCTGTTGAAAGCCGAACTTCATCACCGGTTAGGATAATGCGTGATGAAACTTTAATGGCTAATATTAAGGGAATCTATCCCTGTGGTGAAGGGGCAGGATATGCCGGAGGCATAACTAGCAGTGCTATTGATGGCATTAAGGTAGCTCATAGTATTATTGAAAATTATTATATTTAAAAAGGATTGGTAATTAATAAGCCAATCCTTTTAACTTACTATTTTTTTAGCTAGCTTTTCTACCATAGCTCTATCAACATTAGCTATTTTAGCTACTTCATCTGCTTCCATGCCATGTTTAAGCATATTTTTAACAACTGATTTAATTCCTCGCTTTTCGCCAATTTCAATACCTTCAGTTTTACCAATTCTAATTCCTCGCTTTTCGCCAATTTCAAGATTTTCTTCCTGTACAGTTCTTAGTAACTTGGCGGTATCATCTTCCACTACATATCCCGCAGCTTTTAATCTTTCAAGTTCTTTATCAACATTATACATATCTATTCCTTTTATTTTAGTTATAATTATTTTTTGCTAATTCTTTAGCTACACTTTCTACAATAGCTTCATCAACATTTGTAATATTAATTATATTTTTAGCTGTCATGCCTTTTTGAAGCATACTTTTAATAACTGATTTAATTCCTCGCTTTTCGCCAATTTCAAGATTTTCTTCCTGTACAGTTCTTAGTAACTTGGCGGTGTCATCTTCGACCACATATCCCGCAGCTTTTAATCTTTCAAGTTCTTTATCTATATCTTTCATAAACTTATCATCCTCCTTAAATTTTTTTAATTCTTCTCTTGTCATGGAAAGAGCACCTATATGTCTTATAAAATCTCTTTTGTCGCCATTTTCACAAAGCTTTTTAGCTTTGTCTAGGTTAACTTCATATATCTCTATATTCTTACAATATTTCTTTTTACCTAATTTTAATTTAACTTCATTTATTATACCTAATGATTCACTTAATTCTCTAGTCAAATTGATTAATATATATACTTTATTAGTTTTATATAAATTTCCTCCATCTTGATCTTGGTTTGTTATATTGAAAAAATAGAGTAGATTTCTAAATATTACAGCTTGATCTAAACAACTATTTACTTCAATATCTATTCTTGTATCTTCATTATCAATTAATAGGTCTAATGTTTCAACTTTTTGAGTTGCCTTTATAACGGGTATTTCTTTATTAAGAAAAGTTATATTATTAATATCTTTACCTAATATATCTTTAAGTAAAATTCTTAATAATATTTTTCCTTTTTCAGTACTAAATACAGCTTTGAATACTTTATCATTATATCCTCTTATGTCTTCGGTGTTATTATTCATGTTACATTTTTAAAAGTCCTAATTATCTTTTGATGTTTAGAGCTATTTCCTCCCTTCTACTATTATATATACCGGGTGAAGGCCAAATTTCCTTTTTTTTAAGCTAATTTTTTTTAAAAAATTTAAAAATTTGTGATGTAAAGTAAAAATTAGGATTAATATAAAATAATCTTCTTTTTGGTATACTAAAAGTGGAGATGATAGAAAATGTTTATTGGTGAAAATCCTATTCACATTATTGTTCAAAACAAAGATGATATAGCTCCTTTAGTATTACTACCTGGTGATCCCTTAAGGGCTAAATATATAGCAGAAAATTTCTTAAGTGATGCTAAATTAGTAAATACCGTAAGAGGAATGTATGCTTATACAGGATATTATAAAAATCAAAGAGTCACGGTTATGGGAAGTGGCATGGGCATGCCATCAGCTAGTATTTATGTATTTGAGTTAATTCATTATTTTAATGTTAAAAAGATAATTAGAATTGGTACATGTGGAGCAGTAAATCCTTCTGTTGATATAGGCGATGTTGTTTTAGCGGAAAAAGTATATTCGGAATCTAATTTTGCTTATACTTATAACAATTATGAAGGCCATGTAGTAGTGGCTAGTAAAGAATTAAATGAAGATATTAAAAGGGCTGCTGAAGAAGCTAATATCAAATTAACAAGTGGTATGATTACTACTATGGATGTTTTTGGACCATATGTAGGAGCAGATAGAATACTTAATAGAATTCCTAAAAAGTACAATATTATTGCTGAAGAAATGGAAGCCTTTGGGGTAATTCACGTAGCTAATACTTTAGGTTGCAAAGCAACATGCCTTATTACTGTTGTAGATTCTAAATATTCAGAAGTAGTATTATCAAGCGAAGATAGAGAACAAAAACTTAATACAATGATAACTTTAGCTTTAGATGCTATTGTTAAAAATAATTAATTCCTTTAAATTATGCGTAAATTTTAATTTGGAAACTTGACGAAGCGTAATAAATGAATTTATAATATACTTAAGAAAAATAGAGAGTAGGAGATATAAGAAATGGAAAAGAAAAATACAATTTTATTAACAATTGTTGCTATAGCAACGCTACTTGTAACTGTAATAGGAGCTACATTTGCATACTTTGCTTCAAACGTTAATACTGATGCAAAGGTTGGTGTAAATGTTAATACTTCAAATAAGCAAGCATCATTTATAGCAACATCTAATGGTAGCTTAGATATCAATGTTGAAAGCTACATGATGCAACAAGCTGATGCTGGTGATGGAAGCACAACTACTTCGAACAATGAGAATATTGCTAAGAATTTAACCACTAGTGCTACATTAAATGTTTCATTAACGGGAACAGATGATGAAAAAAATACAACTTGTACATATGATTTAATATATACTTGGACAGGAAGCGATACAAATTTTAGCAATCCAGGCTCATCAAATAACGGAATTTACCCTTCTAAGTATTATGTAAGAACAAACAATAGTAATAGCACAGGTTTTAAAGAATTAACAATAGAGGTAGATGCAACTGGTGCATATGTAGGAGATAATAGCGATGAAAGAGGTTTTTCAGCAGTAATATTAAAAGAAAAAAATATTGATGAATTAGCTCCACAAACGACAAATAATCAAGATAATAAAATTTTAGTTTTAAAGGCTGGCGAAACTATTACTAGTCAAAGTACAACGCAAGCTAGTCACGTTGATTACCAAATTACTGTTAGATTTTATAATTTAGGAAGCCAACAAGATAATTTAATGAACAAGAAATTTAGTGGAACGGTAAGCGTTGCTAACGTTAAATGTTAGTAAATTAAATAAAGGAGATTTAATATGGAAAAACGAAATACTTTATTATTAACAGTAATTGCTATTGCTACGCTTATGGTTGCAATAACGGGAGCTGCATTTGCATACTTTGCAGCTCAAGTAAATATAAATAATTCATTAAATGTAGATGTTGAAACTACAGGTGGAAAAGCTATATTTACTGCCACTTCAAGTGGTGAAATTGCTATAGGTGTAGAAAGCTATATGATGCAAGAGCATGATGCTGATAATTCAAATACCAATACTTCAAATAATGCTGAAATAGCACCTTTATTAACTAACAATGCTACGATTAATGTTACTTTACAATCTTCTGAAGCTGGTAAAGAAACAACTTGTACATATGATGTAGTATATAAATGGAATGAAACAGCAAGTGGTAGTAACTTTACCGAAGAGTATTCCAAAGCTTCTTCAAATGGTACTGTGCATCCATCTAAGTATTATGTAAGATCTGAAAATGGAACTACGGCCGATTTTAAAGAACTTACAATTACTATTGAATCAAGCACTTATTCTGGGGAAGAGAGGCCTGATACCCAAACAGAACAACAAGAAGTTAATATTGATTATTTCAAAGATTCTGAAGGAAAGATAACATTATTACAAGGACAAACTATCGGAAGTGATAAAACAGATGATACAAACCATATAGTTTATGATTTTACTTTTAAATTTTATAATTTGTCTATTGATCAAACTAAATTAATGGATAAAAAATTCTCTGGAACAATTTCAGTAGAAAATGTTCAATGTTAATTTTTGATAAGGATTGCTAATTAAAACTAAAGAAGAATGTAGTTTCTTCTTTTTTTATGCTCAAACGTTAACTCATTACGACAAATAATGTAATCTATCTAATTGCTTTTATTGACAATCTTTTTTATTATATGATAGTATTTAAATATAATAGAAGGAGAATACAATGGAAAAAAGAAATACTTTAATATTAACAATAATTGGTGTTGCCACATTATTAATTTCAGTAGTAGGTGCTACATTTGCATACTTTGCCTCAAACATAAATACTAATAGTAATGTTGGAGTTAATGTTCATACATCACCTAATAAAGCTGTCTTTACTGCTGCTGCTTCTGGTAGCATTAATGTTACAGTTGATGCAGTCGAAATGCAAGAAGGCGATGCCACAGATGATGGAACACAATCATCTAATACTAGTTTGATTGATGGGCTTACTGGTAAAGCAAATTTAAATGTTACTTTAAAAGCATCAGATAATGGACAACTTACAACATGTACTTATGATATAGTTTATACTTGGACTGGTGGAGAAAGTAATTTTACTGGTAGTGGCTATGAAAGCTTAACCGAAGCAGGAACTAGTTATAAATATTATCCTAGTAAATATTATGTAAGAACTGGTTATAAAGATGAAAGTGGAAATGTTCAAGATGGTACTGAAGGATTCAAAGAGTTTACTATTGAAGGAACATTAACTACTGGTACAGTTGGTACTGAGGGTACTACAAGCGATGACGTATTTAAAGATGGAAATCATGGAGAAAAAAATATTGATACTTTTGGTATTCCTAATGATAAAAACCAAATAACATTAGTGTCTAAAGAACAAATAACTAGTACAAGTACTGCTAATGAAACTTATGCAAATTATGAATTTACAATTCGTTTCTATAATATAAATAAAGATCAATCTGCTTTAATGGGTAAAACATTTGCAGGTAACATTTCTGTAGCTAATGTTGTTTGCTAATTAATTTAAAGTAACAAAAAACAGGATTATTTAAAATCCTGTTTTATTATGCATTATTTCCAATGTTTGTTTTCTGTAACAGTACCATTTGCTCTAACACATACTTGGTGGAACTTACCTCTACCAGTTCTTTGATATCCAGGAACATAAGAGTCTGAACTATATAGATAGTCAACGTCTGTCCATGTAGGGTTAGTAGTTAATACTGAAGAACTATGACACATATTATCTGCGCCTAAAGTATAACCATAGTCACACTTGTTTTCTAAGAATTTAGCTTCTTCTTTAACATAACATAATGTACCTTTTAATTCAGCATTAGCATTTTCACAGTAGTACTTATCTTCAGAAGTTTCATATTTGTAACATTCAATATTCTTGCCACTACCAGATTGAGTATAACCAGTAGGACACTTAGTATATGTAGAACCACTTGCGTACTTAGCACTTACAGTCTTAGTACAATTATATCCATTATCTGAATATCCAGATGGACAATTTTGAACAGGAACTGAAGTACCAGCTACTTTCATATAACATGTTGAACCACTATCGATGAATCCAGCAGGACATGTACCAGGAGTTGAAGTTGTAACTTTATTTGTATAAGTATAACAATAGTTACCATTTTGAGTATAACCTGAAGGACAAGATGTAGTAGTAGATGTAGTCTTGTTAACATATTTATAACAGTAATCACCATTTGGAGTATAACCTGAAGGACAAGATCCTTTAACAGTTGAAGTTTGAACAGCAGTTCTTATATAACAGTTAGAACCATTATCAGTATATCCAGAAGGACACTTAGGAGTAGTAGATGTAGTAATAGGGTTAGAGTATACTAAACATGTTGTTCCTGAAAGTGTTCCTTGAGAACATGTATAACGAATAGATCTTCTATAAATAGAGTAATTATATACAGTAGATACACCTATAGTTGTTTTACCTTCGAATACTTTCTTTTCAAGTTCGTGAGTATATACACTTTGTTGAGTAGGTGAGCTGTAAGTACTTACTGGGTTACCCCATGGAGTATAACTCTTAACAGCACTAACTTTCTTAACACACTTATCACCAGAAGGAGAAGTACCAGCAGGACAAGTTGTAGTAGTTGAAGATGTCTTGTTAGCATATTTATAACAATAATTACCACTTTGAGAGTATCCGTCAGGACAAGTTGTCTTAGTTGTAGTTGGTAATTTTTCTCTTATATAACAATTTGAACCATTATCAGTGTATCCAGCAGGACAAGAACCTGTAACAGTTGAAGTTGTAACTGGGATTCTATAATAACAATTAGAACCATTATCAGTATATCCGTCAGGACAATTAGAAGTTGTAGAACCTGCAGATTTACTTGCATAAATGTAACAGTAATCACCAACTCTATTATATCCAGCAGGACAAGTTGTTTCGTAAGTTGTTATCTTATTAGCAGTAACAACACACTTATCACCTTGTAATGTACCTTCAGTACAATAATATGAACCATCAGTTGTATCAACAATAGGATCAACGTATACTTTATAAGGTTCACCTTTATTTACTTTAGCATTTTCAACAGTTGTAGTTGGGTTAGAATATACAGGAGTAGGAGCTTTAGCATCAGATGTTTCCATTGTACAAACTGAACCACTTATATTATATCCATTTGGACAAGATACAGATCTTTTAACATATTCATATTCATATGTTACAGTACAAGTTGTAGGTATTTCTTCTACAGTACATTTGAAATCTTTACAATATACTGTACTATCATTACCATTATCTTTATCTTTTTCAACGTCTAAATCAACATTATCTTTATCTTCATCAACGATAGTATTACCATTTTCATCTTCAACAGTAGTAGATGATTTGATTTTTTCAACAGTACTATCTGATTTACCAGGACAAACTAAGTTAGATTTAACACGATATTCATCTGTACCAGTTTTAGTTATTGAAATATAACTTTCTTCAGTATCACACTTTTCGTTGCCGTATTCTAAATCATCGATAGCGCCCATTTCAATAAGTTCTTGTAAACTTGTTTGTAATGAACCACCAACTTCGTCAGGTAATTGACCAGCAAAGAATTCTTTAGCTGTTTGGTGTAGTAAATTTAAGTTTTCATTAAATTGTTGATCGTTTTCAACTGTTTTACTACTATTAGATTTATTTACTAAGAAAACGATTAAAAAGATAATAATTAATACAGCTATTACGCCGACTAAAATATTAATTAGTCGAGAACTTTTATTATTTTTATTATACATTTCCAAAACCTCCTTTTACTTTTTATCTATCTAATGACCAATTGTTTGTTATATTTTCGTCTATTACGAATGAATATATAGCATTTCTTTCATTACCAATGAATGTACCACCTTTAGCATCTATGTACATAAATGAAGCTAATTCTTCAACACATAGAGAACCATGAGTACCATCTATTCTTGGACCACTACCATATATTGGACCAAGGTTTTTAGCGGATGTAAGATAAAGTATTCTGTCTTGGTTAGCAGTATACATACCAGCTATAACGTAGTGAGTTGATACTGGGCTGTTTGGACAAACAGAGAAGTTAACAGCTTCACGACATACAAGTTCATTCATAACTTTAGCATAAACAAATGCAACATCTTCATTATCAAAATAAATACCTGTTAAACAAATTTCAGCAGCTTTATAAAGATCATAGCCTCCATCGACTTTAGCGGAAGCAAATACGTCTATTGATAAATCGTTATCTGTTACAGTCATTATAATATCTTTCATTTGTTGTTCACTAATAACGATATCATCTTCAGGTGCTCTTTGAACTAAAGCATCAACGCCAACAACTGGAGCAAGTTTACCAATAAAGTAAGTAGCGGCACACACTTCATCACGATCAGAGAAATGAGATTTTTCTTGTAATTTGTCATAGTTTGCAAGTCTTAAAGCATACATAATATCATCGACAGAAATATTGGCATCACTTGGAAGTTTAGCTTGAATCTTACAAGCAAAGTCAAATAGTTCATCATAGTTATCCATGTTAATGTTTTGGGCTAGAAGAAGATCATCAATTATTTCTTCAGTAGAAGTTGGTTCAGTATTTGTTGGATCTGTAGGAATATTATCAAGGTCAGTAGTATTAATACAATGACAGATAAGAGCTGCAATAAATGCTCCAAGTAAACCAGCACCAATTAAAGCAAAGATAGTTTTTAATAAATTGTTACCTGATCTTCTTGTAGTTTCAGGAACATCGTCTCTAGAAACTCTACCAGTTACAGCATGACGATTTACTTGATTTCCTCTAATGCTTCCTAGATAATCATTAAATTCAGCATATTTTGTAACATATTCTTGGATTTTTGGATCATCATTATTTAAATCATAACAATCCATGTAATCTTTTCCAGCTTCAGAAATAATGGTATTGATTTTCTTTTTCTCTTTTCTACTTAATTTAATAGTAGTGTCATTTAATATATCAGAAGCTTCTCTTTTACAACTAAACATTGTTTCAAGCATTTCTGCTTTAGTAACTGTACGTCTCATTAAAGTAGTTTGACACATTTGAGCAATGCCTTCATACTTATCATATAAAACATCAAGTGTATTTTCATCAGCACCATTTAAGATTGTTTTAATATCTTCATTAATCTTATCACTAGTAGCGTTTAAAATAGCTTTAGAAGTATCATTAATTGAAGGATCATCATTAATCTTTTTGATACTTTCTTTACAAGAAACTATCATAGCAAGTGTATCTTTAGCTTTATTACCTAATGGTAAACTATTTATTTTATTAAGTTTATCTTCAAGGCTAGCATCAGATATTAAATCATTATATGCTTGATCAATAGCATTTACAATTGGCATAGCCCAATCAGCTGCCAAAGTAGCAAGACTTTCATATCTGTTTTTGTATTCAGTGAAGTCATCATCATCTCTCATAGCTGAAATATCAGCGTAGTCCTTATCAATTTGTGTTTTAACTTTCTTTAAATTTTCTTCTGTAACCTTTGTTACATCAAATGTTTTATCTTTTAGATAAGCGCTAATTACTGCGTCACATCTAAATAATAAACCTAGTATCTCCATTTTATTCATAATCAAAACCCTCCTTTTTGATTTATTGGCGCCTATTCTAACACATAATAAAGCAAAAGTCAAATATTATATGCCTGCCTTAATTAAATAAAATATTGAAAAAAACATATATCCCTTTATCTATGGGGATTTCTTGGCGAATACTCTAACGCAAACTAAATGGAAAGTCAACACATTTTTGACACAATATTTTGTGATAGCTAAAAGCAAATTTATGATATATAATGTTGTTAGGTGGTAATAAGTGTATAAATACATAATAGGTAAAGTAACCATGCAAAGCTCTAGTTATATTGTTCTAGAGTGTAATAATATAGGATACCTTATATATGTAGCTAATCCCTATAGCTACGAACTTGGCACTGAATATAAGGTATATCTATATAATAATGTTAAGGAAGATGAAAATTCTTTATTTGGCTTTAAAAAGGAAGAAGAATTGGAACTTTTCTTACGACTTATTAATGTTAAAGGCTTAGGCCCTAAGATGGCTAATGTTTTCTTCGCTACAGGTTCTGTAAGTGGAATAGTAGATGCTATAAATAGAGAAAATATTCTTTATTTAACTAAATTTCCACGAATTGGCGAAAAAATAGCAAAACAAATAATATTAGACTTAAAAGGTAAAATTGCTATTGAAACAGATACTAGTGAAGAAGAAAACAATCGTGAAGATTTGATAGCAGTATTAGAGTCACTAGGCTATAAAACAGGAGAAATTAAGAAGATTATCAAAGATATTGATGAATCTTTATCAATTGAAGAGCAAGTAAAGGAAGCTTTAAAGCTTTTATTAAGGTAAAATATGGTAATAGGAATTGATTTTGACGATACATGTGTAGATACATGGCGTATTATTAAAGAAAAGTATAAGACTTATTATCCGGGATTTACAGTTGATTTACCTGAAAATTCTCCTTGGGAAAAAGAAAAAATCATTATGAAAGATCATTTAGAAGAAATGGTATGGGGTGTAAACATCTATGAAGGACTTAAGGAGTTTTTAGATTATTGTCAAAACCATCATATTAAAACAGTATTATTAACGGGACGTGGGGGAGATTTAAAAGAAATAATTGAACCTACTAAAGAATTTATTAAAAAACATAACTTGCACTTTGATGAAATGGTCTTCAACTTAGATAAAAAAGGGGAAATATGTCAAAAATATGGCGTAGATTTAATGATTGATGACAGCAAAAGCATTCTTGATGATGTAGCAAAATATGGCATTAAGACTTTACGCTTTGGCATAAAAGACGACAAACATGATTATGTATTATCATGGCGTGATGCTCTTTTATATATAAAGAAAGGAGATTTATGAGGATAGTAGATACAGCGGAACTTTCAGAAGATTCATTTGAAAAAAGTATTAGACCACAAAACTTGGATGAGTATGTAGGTCAAGAAGAAATAAAAGAAAACTTAAATGTTTTTATTAAAGCGGCTAAAATGAGAGGAGAAGTACTAGACCATACTTTATTATATGGTCCTCCGGGAATGGGAAAAACAACTCTTGCTCATATTATCGCTAACGAAATGGGTACTAATATTAAGACAACATCAGGCCCAGCTATGGAAAAACCAGGCGATTTAGCAGCTGTATTATCAAGCTTAGAACCAGGTGATGTCCTTTTTATTGATGAAATACATAGACTTCCTAGCTATATTGAAGAAATATTATATCCAGCGATGGAAGACTTTGTTCTTGATTTAGTCATTGGTACAGAAGGCAAAAGCAAAAGTATCAGAATAGACCTTCCACCTTTTACTTTAGTCGGAGCAACAACTCGTTCCGGAGATTTAACGGCTCCATTACGAGATCGTTTTGGTATTATTGATAAGCTTGAGTATTATACCGATGAAGAGCTTAAGACAATTGTTAAAAGAACAGGTAACGTTCTAGGCATGGAAATCGATGACGATGCAGCTTTAGAGTTAGCCAGAAGAAGTCGTAAAACCCCAAGAATTGCTAATAGATTATTTAAAAGAGTAAGAGACTTTGCTTTAGTCGAGGGTGATGGTCATATATCACTAGACATAACTAAAAAGGCTCTTAAGAAGCTTAAGGTTGATGAACTTGGCCTTGATAATCTTGATATTGAATATTTAACTAGTTTAATAACTAAGTTTAATGGTGGGCCTGTGGGAGGAGAAACAATAGCTACTTCCATAGGAGAAGAAATATCCACTGTTGAAGATGTTATTGAACCCTTCTTAATGCAAGAAGGATTTATTAAAAGAACTAAAAGTGGTCGTATAGCTACATCAAAAGCTTATGAACACCTTAAAATTGCGCATAATCATTCATTATTTTAAAAAAATTGCAAAATAAAAAAGGAAATTTGACCTTTATCGGGTATATATAAATATAGAGGGAGTAAATATAGCCCTGATAAAGGAGGTTTTGATTATTGATAATCAAAATAAAATGTATTTAATAAATAAAATATTCAATAATGAGACGATTAGAACAGTTTGGGATAAGGAAGAGGAAAAATATTTTATTAGTGTAGTAGATGTAAAAAATAAGCTATCAAAAGTCTAGTATTACTAGACAGTTGAAACTCAAAGATCAATCGATTTGTATAGAGCCAAAGAATATGACGAAAAATGGATTGCCCAAAAAATTCAGAATGTTCAAAGTCGCAAGAGTCTTACAGATATATGGCAATAAAATGGCGTTCATGAAGGCAAAGAGTTTGCTATATTAACTAATGAAATTTATAAAACTTGATCAGGAATGACTGCTAGTTAGTATAAAGAATATAAAGGGCTTAGAAAAGAGTCTTTAAGAGATAACATGGATAACATAGAAATATCACTAACAGACATAAGTGAAGAAGTAACTAAGAGATTAGCAAGTAAAACAAAACCCCAAGGTTTACAGGAAAATATTAAAGTTGCTAGACTTGGTGGTAAGGTTGCTAAGAATACTAGAAATGAAATAGAAGATTTACTTGGACAATCAATTGTTACTAAAGAAAATAAATTAAAATACGCATATGTTAATGAAAATAAAGAGATAGAACTAAAAAAAGGAGGATTAATATGCTTTTAGATGGAAAAATGGTACGTGATGCTTTACTTGAAAATGCAAAAGAAGAGATAGAAAGAGAAAAACTAGATCTAACTCTTGCTATAATTTATGTAGGGCATTATGAACCCAGTGAAAAATATATTAAAAACAAGAAAAAATATTGCGAAAAGGTAGGAATTAAGACTGCTATTTATGAGATGCCTGATGTAAGAAAAGAAGAAGAGATTATCTCTTTAATTGAAGATTTAAATAAAGATAATAGTGTAAATGGTATCATCTTACAAAGTCCAATTCCTAAAGGTTTAGATATTGAAGAGTGTATCAAACATATTGATCCTAAAAAAGATGTAGATGGCTTTACCAAAGAAAGTTTCTATAAATTAGCTCATAACTTACCAGGATTAAGATCTTGTACTCCTAAAGGAATTATCAAACTTTTAGAGTACTATAATATTGACCTAAGTGGTAAGAAAGTATGCATTATAGGAAGAGGAAATATTGTTGGTAAACCACTTATATTTGAATTTTTAAACAAAGATGCTACTGTTACTATAGCTCATAGTAAATCTGGTAATTTAAAGGAAATAACATTAAATAGCGATGTTATTGTTTCGGCTGTAGGAAAACCTCATATTATTACCGAAGATATGGTTAAAGAGGGCGCTATAGTAGTAGATGTAGGAATAACTGTAATCGATGGCAAAATCGTTGGAGATGTTGATTTTGATAATGTAAAAAATAAATGTTCTTATATAACTCCTAATCCAGGTGGAGTAGGTCCAATGACGATTGCTGTGATTATTCAAAATGTAATAGATGCTTATAAAGGAGGTAATATTGATGGATAAAGCATTAAAAATGGCTCTTAGAAAAGAGCGAAAAAGACAAGAAGAAAATATTGAACTTATTGCATCAGAAAACTATGTTTCTAATGATGTATTAAAAATGCAAGGAAGTATTTTAACAAACAAATATGCTGAAGGATATCCTGGTAAAAGATATTATGGAGGCTGTGAAAATATTGATGAAATAGAAAGTTTAGCTATTGAATACGCTAAAAAGTTATTTGGCGCTAAATTTGCTAATGTTCAACCTCACTGCGGAAGTTCTGCCAATATGGCAGTATACCGAGCACTTCTTAAACATGGGGATAAAGTAATGGGAATGAATCTTGATAATGGCGGACACCTTACCCATGGCCATAAATTAAGTTTTAGTGGTATTGATTATGAAATTGTATCTTATGATGTTAATCATGAAACCCAAATGCTTGATTATGATGAAGTAGAAGCTTTAGCTCTAAAAGAAAAGCCTAAAATGATTATCGCCGGAGCTTCAGCTTATTCAAGAACCATTGATTTTAAACGTTTTAGAGAAATAGCTGATAAAGTAGGAGCTTATCTTATGGTGGATATGGCTCATATCGCAGGCCTAGTAGCCGCGGGACTTCATCCTTCACCAGTTCCTTATGCTCATGTTGTTACATCAACAACCCATAAAACTTTAAGAGGACCAAGGGGAGGCTTAATCCTAACTAATGATGAAGAAATAGCTAAAAAGATTAATAAAACTGTTTTCCCTGGTATACAAGGTGGACCACTTGAACACGTAATCGGCGCTAAAGCTGAGTGTTTTTATGAAGCTTTACAACCAGAATTTAAAATTTATCAAGAGAATGTTTTAAAAAACATTAAAGCGTTAGCTACTTCTTTAGAAGAAGAAGGTATAAAGATTATTTCTGGGGGAACAGATAATCATTTAATACTAATAGATGTTAAATCTTCATGTAATATCACAGGTAAAGATGCTCAAAATCTTTTGGATACAATATGTATTACTACTAATAAAAATGCTATTCCTGGTGATACAGAAAGTCCAATGATTTCTAGTGGTTTAAGACTAGGAAGTCCTGCCATGACAACAAGGGGACTTAATGAAGATGAATTTAGAAAAATTGGTAAAATAATTGTTAAAGCTTTAAAAAATAAAGATAATGAAGAAATATTAAAATCATTAAAAGAAGAAGTACTAGAACTTACAAGCAAACATCCTCTTTGGTACGATGAGGTGTAACTTCGTATGGAAGTAAAATTATTAGGTAGTGCCTCTAAAGAATTTATAGATGAACAATTAAGAATTTGTGCAGGAGCAGGTAAACTATCAAGAATGAAAGGCAAAGTACAAGATGCCTTAGATAGTTTTGCAACCCCTGAAGAAGCTTTAAAATTTATCAAAAGAG
The DNA here is from genome assembly GCA_947586825.1 of uncultured Bacilli bacterium. GTDB lineage: Bacteria > Bacillota_I > Bacilli_A > RF39 > UBA660 > UBA6448. Next base: position 27,528 of record CANPXU010000005.1, read on the forward strand.
TTATTAAGATGGGACATACTTCAACTATTGATCATGATTATATGGTTTTTGCTTTATCTGAAGTAAGTCCAGCAATTGAGCAAACGATAATTGCTGAAAGATTTTCTTCTTTTACAATTAAATCGCGAAGAGAAGTAGATTTTAGAACGGTCGGATTTTACACTCCTGATTTTCATGATAAAAACGGCAATTTAGTTTCTAATAATGATGAATTAAAAGAAAAATATAATGCTCATATGCGTTACTTATTTGATAATTATTCTATCTTTGTTGATAATGGCATTAATAAGGAAGATGCTCGATTTGTCTTGCCTTATTCTTATCATGCTGAAATAATCATGGGACTTGATGCTACTGCTTTAGCTAGAATGATAATATCTATGACTAAGGGAGTGCATTCAAATGTAAGTGAGTTTAGAGAATTTGGCGAAAAATTAAAAGCTATTGCCGAAACGAGAGCTCCATATCTAGAAACGGTAATTGAAAATAGTGAGGTAACTAATACTTCAGAAATAGAAAATATACTTGATGATTATGTTAAACCAAGAAATTATAAGACTACCGATAAAGTAGAATTAATTAGTTATACCAAAGATGTTGATAATATACTTTTTATAAATGCTATTTCTAGAATTTATGGATATACTTTTAAAGAAGCCAGTAAAATCTATAAAGACGAAATAGATGGCAACGAAGAGTTAAAGAAAAAATTGATGAAAGCTATTTGTGAAGATGAAACTCATGAAGATTTAAAACAAGTTAATTTCCGTTTTAATCTAAGTGTAACCTTTGCTGTTCTTACACACTATACACGTCACAGAAGGCTTTCTTTATCAATACCAGCGTTCGTTCCTAATATTGATGTTACAAAATATTTAACTCCTCCATGTATTGAAGAAAACGAGAAATTATTTAAACTATTTAAAGAAATATTTAAGAAAAATGCGGAAATATATAATGAATTTTTAAACATGGGTATTAGAGAAGAAGATTTAATTTATTTCACTTTATCAGGTAATCTTGTTAATATAACCATTAATTTTGATGGTGAAGCATTAAGATGGATATGTCGTTTAAGAATGTGTACTAAAGCTCAATGGTGTATAAGATATGCTGTTAACCAAATGCACGATGAAGTTGCTAAGGTTTCAAAATATTTTGCTATGAACTTAGGACCAGATTGCGTAACTAAACATAAATGTGGGGAAGGCAAAGAATCATGTGGCCGTATTAATGCTATATTAAAAGCGTTAGGAGAAGAAAATGAGCAAGGGTAAAATAATTGTTATCGAAGGTACTGATTGTTCAGGTAAAGCTAGCCAAGCAGGTTTATTATTAGCATATTTAAAGCAAAAAGATATAAAAGTAGCAGAGTTTTCCTATCCTCGATATGATACTCCTACAGGTAAAATAGTCGGAGGCCCATATCTTGGTAAAAGCTATATATGTGATGGTTGGTTTCCTGAAGGAGCAGATGCTGTTGATCCTAGAGTAGCAAGTTTATATTATGCTGCAGACAGATTATATAACGCTGAAATAATTCAAAAAAAATTAGATGAAGGATATACCATATTATTGGATCGTTATGTATATAGTAGTATGGGACACCAAGGAGGTAAGTATAGAAATAAAAAAGATCGCTTGAAGATGTATAAATTTATTGAAAAGCTTGAATTTGATTTATTAGGCTTACCTAGACCTGATGCTGTTATATTTTTATATATGCCACCAGATAAGGCTAAATCTTTAAGAACCGAAAGAGCAGAGAAGTTAGATCAACATGAAGCTAATGATACCCATTTAAGACATGCAGCTGAAAGTTATCTTGAACTAGCTAAACTTTATAATTTTAGTATTATTGATTGTATTAAAGATGGTAAACCACGAACTCGTGAAGACATTCATGCAGAAGTTGTAAGGGTTTACGATAATTTAACTCAATAAATGACTATATTCGACATAGGGTTTTATAAAAACCCTTTTTTTATTGATTAATATATGTTATTATAATATTGAGGTAGAACGATATGAAGGAATGGTTCAATAATAAGATTTTGGCTCATAAAAAACGTTATATTATTATCGGTATCGTTCTTTTAATTTTGATTATATTTGTAGCAGCAGCCCTTTTTTCACATGGCTTTTTTACTAATTCAAGTGTTAACTTAATATTGAGTGGAACTGCTGAAATAGATAGTTCGGATATTAGACTTAGAATTTATTTACAAGAGAAAAAAAATGGAGCTCCTGTAGATAGCTATGCTGAATCTGTTGGTAGTGCCGTAGATGCAGAAAATTATATATTCAATCCTGCGAAGTCACATTGCACTGATGGCGAAGAAATTATTAAAGTTGAAAAAGGCGTTCTCACAATTTCCTATGGCAAAAGAGGAACTTGCTCAGCTTATTTTGATGTTGTTACAAAAGACTATGATATAGTAACTAAGGTTTATAAAGAAAAAGATGGAGAACCTGGTAAATATGAGTATGTAGATAGTGGCACTGTTGATACGAGTCAATATAAGCTTAGTACAGAGTTATCTGATTGTACAAAAAATGGAACAGTAACTGCTGAAGGCAAAGCGTCATTTACTGGAATAGGTACTTGTGAAATTGTATATAAGAAAGATACTACTCAATGCTTTGTGGCAGGAACAAAAGTATCAGCAGAAAATGGTTACGTAAATATTGAGAATATCAAAGTTGGCGATTTAGTGTGGTCAGTATCTGAAGAAACAGGTGAAAGAGAATTAAAGTCAGTATCAAATACGATTATAAATGAAACAACAGAAATATATAAGATTAAAGTAGGTAACGTGACTATCGAAGCTACGCCAAGACACAGATTCTATGTAATGGATAAAGGCTGGGTAAGAGCATACGATTTAGAAGAAGGAGATTACCTTGTTAGTGGAGATAATAAAGAAAGACAAGAAATAACAGAAATAGTACACAAAACGAACTTAAATAATACAAAGGTATATAATTTAGAAGTTGAAGATAATCATAATTATTTAATAAGTAGTGATGAAATATTAGTGCATAATGGTTCAACTACTAGTGGTGTAGAAATACTACCTGGATAACATTCGTAGCAAGTCAATATAATAAAACGAGATTTTGACGAAGAAATCTTGTTTTTTGTAGTATAGAAAATCAAGAATAACAAATATTCACTTGCAAAAATTATGAGCTAGATATCATGCTTTATTTTTTATAACAATCAAAAATATATTAGTTTATTCAAAATGAAAGACGCTTATTAGCGCCTTTTTAAGTGTTTTAGTAAACGTTAATTTTTTATAATTCTCGCATTTTATCTTTATTTTTAAATGGATCTTTTTTATCAATACGATCGACAAACAAAATGCCGTTTAAGTGGTCTATTTCGTGTTGGAAAGCTACAGCGATTTCTTCGCGGACTCTGATTGTTTTTTCATTACCATCTATATCGTTATATTTAACTGTGATTCTCGCATGTCTTGGAACTATACCTTCAACATATCTATTGACGGATAAACAGCCTTCGCCTTCGCCAACATAAACAAGTTCTTCACTTTGGGATATAATCTCGGGATTAATGATAATATGAGTTTCAAATTCACCAGTGTCTTCATCTTTATTAGCTATAACAAAGATTCTTTTGGGAAGACCCATTTGAATAAAAGCAAGTCCCATGCCAGGTCTTAAATTACATTTTTTAGATATTTCTTCATCTTGAGATAATTCTAAGAATTTTATACTATCATTTATTAATTTTTTATCTTCGTTTGAAAGAGGAAAAGATACCTCTTTAGAAACAGTGTGAAGTATTTTTTCTTTTTCATCTAATACTTTGATTTTTGGAACTTCCATAAAATAACCGCCTTTTTCATAGCTATTGTATCATAAAACAATAAAAAAGTAAGCAAATAATTGCTTACTAATTGTTATTATTTTGGTTAGTACCAAATCCCCATGCTCCGATGATAATTACAAGTAGGATAAATAATACTATCCATATTGCCGCACCAATGCCATAGCCTGATGTATATCCACCGTAAGTGCCACCACAACAAGGAGAATATGAGCCATTACCGCCATAATAGCCGTTATTTCCGTAATAATACATTTTAAACCTCCTTTATGTATCTAATATAAGATAAGCGAAAGTTTTGATTTTGACACTCAATATTACACGTTTATTGTAAAATTAATTATATGATGCTAAAATTATAGTAGAGAAGGATAGGGTATGAGAGACTTAAGAAAAGCTGACAAATGGTTACTTTTAATCATCATAATATTTAGTATCTTTGGCTTAATTATGATATTTTCAGCTTCTTCAGTATCAACTATTCTTAGGTATGATTACTCATCCGCTTACTTTTTTTGGCATCAACTTATTACTTTAGTGGTAGGGTATGTTATTGCTATAGTAATACTACTTACGCCAACTCGAAAATGGAAATTACTTGCCTATTTAGGAGTCATAGGAATAGTTTTAGCTCTTTTTTATGTTTTAATATATGGTCATATTTCTGGTAATGCCCGAAGTTGGTTTAGAATAGGACCTGTTAGTATTCAACCTGCGGAATTTGCTAAGAGTATTGCGATTATAGCTATGGGTTATTATTATAATAATATAGCTAAAGTAAAGAAAAATCTTTTTAACCTTTATTATATTCCTTTAGCTATTGCTGTTATTATTGCTTACTTAATATTCAAACAACCAGATAAGGGAGGAGCCGTAATATTTTTAATGATTGTCGGTCTTACCTTCTTATCGATTCCCCGCGTCCAAAGTAACTTTCTACAAGTTGTTAAAACGGGAGTTATAGTTCTAGTTATCGTGGGAGTACCTTTAGCTTTAAATTGGGATAAATTTATGTCTGGTGAAGCTGGTAATCGTCTTAACTTTCAAGATCCTTGTGAAAAATATTATGAAGATGAAGGATCAGGTTATCAAGTTTGTAATGGCTTAATTGCTATTTCAAATGGTGGCCTTTTTGGCGTCGGTCTTGGTAAAAGCTCCCAAAAATATATGTATTTACCAGATAGTCACACCGACTTTATCTTTCCTATTATATGCGAAGAATTAGGTCTTGTAACAGGAATTTTAATTATCCTAGGATACTTTTTTATGTTATATCGTATTAACAAAATTGCTAGGGAGGCTGATAATGTTCGTAATCGAACTATTGCCTATGGTACGTTTTGGTTCTTTACCATACATATTATCATTAACCTATTTGGCGTACTTGGACTTATGCCTTTAACCGGTATCCCCCTTCCATTCTTATCTTATGGCGGAAGTTTTACGCTTAATGCCATAATCCTTTCTTTCTTAGTAATAAGAATATCTATTGAAAATAAAACAGCAAAATTCCAAAAAGAATTAGCAAGTTTATAAAAAAGTATGACATTGTCATATTTTTTGTTTGTGATATAATATTTTTCTTGTGAGGGAATTATGTTTCTAGACAAAGAAAAATTAGATAAGGTTGCTAAATTAATAAAGAAAAAAATTTTACGTGATGATGTTAGCTTTAAAAAGGCTCGTTTTAGTTTCATTTGCAATATATTTAATGCTGTGATTTTAGCTGTAGCAGGAGCTTTTCATTCTTTTGCAGTAATAGATACTATTTGTCTAATATTTTTGGCGTTATCAACCGCATGTACCGTTGTTAGTGGTGGTCTATTATTAATTAAATTAAAAGAAGTAAAACAAACCTCCAGAGGCCTTGCTGTTAAATATTCTTTAGAATATGACGATTATGATGCTTTAATAAATGAACTTAATGAAGCTTTAGGAATAGATAGGAAAGAAAATATGGATAAAGAAGTAGAATATACTAAAGATGGAAGACCCATAATAGATGTTGAATATGAAGAGGTTCCTCAAAGTGGAAGGCAAGATCATCATCCTGATTTTGTCGTAGAGCATGCTCCTGAGCCAAGAATAATTGATGTTGACTATACGCCTGTTGAAGATGTGACTTTAGCACAAAATATTGCATATTTAAGAGAATATGTAAACGATGTTGCTTATGAAGGCTATGAAAAAGATTTAGCTATTATTGATACGATGTATGAATTAGTTATAAGTGGTACCGTAACAGGACCTGTTTTAGATTCTATTGAAGATTCACTTCATACTTTAACGGAAGCTATATTTCTAAAAGCTTGTAAACATTATGATTTGCCAAGTACTAGAAAAAGAACTAACCCAGAGAACTAAGATATTTTCTCGTATAAAGATAATTTAAGAAAACAACCACTATTATATTAAGTATTTCAGCTATTAATAAAGAATAAACTCCTATTTTTAAAAGGGAGAAAATAAAGATACCTATAAGCTTGATAATACTTCCTATAATAGTGATTTTTAATGTTACTTTATTTTGATTAATAGCTTGCATAAAAGATGAAAAGATAGCTTCCAAATAGAAAAGGATGAAAAAGAAGGATAAATACTTAATATAATCAGCAGCTGAAGTATCATTATATAAAAACGAAAGAATTGGATAACGGAAGATATAAATAATACTAGTAAAGCCAATACCAATAATAATAGCAAATATAAAAGCTTCTTTTAATCTTTTCTTAACTATTTTATAGTTACCTTTAGCAAGATACTTTGATACTTCAGGTATTAAAGCCATGGATATCGCGGCAATAAAAAACGAAGGAATAGTTAAAGTAGAAACGGCAAAAGCATTATAAGATCCATATTCTAAAAGGATAAATTCAGGTGTATAGCCAACATATAAAAGGGTATTAGTAAGAATGATGGGCTCTAAAAAGTAGCAAATATTACCGACAATCCTACTTGTAACCGTGGGCATAGAAAGGCCAAAGATATCATGTGCATCAGCTTTGCTATAAGATATCTTAGTAATATCAATTAAATCTTTTTTATTCATGCATATTAAAAAGACGATGATGGAAGTAAGCTCGGTGAAAAAAGAGGTAAAGATAAGGCCACATGCAGCATAAACATAGCCTTTTTTAGCAAGTAAAGGCATAATTGTTAAAACAAGAATAAGTCTTACGATTTGCTCGGCGGTATTGGATATGGCATGGGGTGCCATTTTTTGTTTGCCATAAAAGTAGCCCTTTAAGATGCACGCAATTGAGGCAAAAGGAAAGGTATAACTCATCGCAATTAACAAAGGATAACAATTAGGCTCTTTTAAAAGATTATTAGCTATATATGGAGCTGTTATATGGATAATTATGATAATAAGAAGATTTAGTAAAATGATTATAATACTTGCGGTATTAATTACTTTGACATCTTCTTTTTCGGATATTAACTTAGATATAGTAGTTGGCATGGCAAAAGAGCTAATCGTCAAAAATAGGGAATAAGTAGGCATTACAAGCGTATATAAACTGATAGCTTTAGTACCGACAATACGGGTAAAAATAATCCTAATAATCATGCCTAAAAGCTTGGTTGACATACCACTTATAATAAGTATTAAAGTAGAAGTTAGAAATTTGTTTTTGACGATTTTCATTACTAAATTTATATTAGTAAGAAAGTAAAAGTATGACTTGATACTTTAAATTTAATTTGGCTAAAATTGATGACTAAATAATAGATTTAAAGTATAATATACTTATGAACAAGGAAATAAAATTTAAATCATTAAATGAATTATATAAAAGATTATATCCCGCACTTAATACGAGAAAAAATGAACTTGCCAAAGAAAAAGTTGAGGTAACTGAACTTGATATATGGAACTATCTAAAAGAGACTATTTGGGATAATAATGATGAATTAAATTTATGTGATATGGTTGATAATATTTTAAGTCTTACAGAAAAAGATATTATTAGCTACATTCGGAAGAAGAAGGTGTAATTGTGACTATAGATGATTTACTATTAAAGATAAATAATCCTGATGATATCGTAGTTATAAAAAAAGCTTATGAATATGCTCAAGAACATTTAAAAGATAAAAAAAGAGCTAATGGTGATAAACAAATTGATCATGCTTTAGCAGTTACTGATATCCTTATTGGGCTAAATGTGGATACCACGACTATTGTCAGTGGTCTTTTGCATGACGTAATAGATATTGGTGATGGTAAAGAAAGTGAAATAGAAAATTTATTTGGGGAAGAGGTATTAAATATCATTACTTCCGTTTCTAAAATAAATAAATTAGAAATGGTTGATGATTCGGATAGTAGTGCTTTATACTTAAGAAAAGTAATGGTCGGTTTATGTGATGATGTTAGAGTTTTATTTATTAAGCTTGCCGATCGCCTTCATAATATGAAAACAATGGAGTGCTTTACCAAAGAACATCAAAAAAAGGTGGCTAGTGAAACTTTAAGAGTCCTTGTGCCAATTGCCCATCGTCTTGGTATGTACTCTATTAAAGGTGAACTTGAAAACTTATGCCTTTATTACCAAAAGCCGGAAGTTTATAATGATATCTTGGAAAAATTAAATAATACAACAATTGAACTTGATGGTTATTTAAAAGAAATGAAAGAAAGCATCTCTTCGATTCTTAAAGAAAATGGTATTAAGTTTGAGATTAAGGGCCGCGTTAAAAGTGTCTTTAGTATTTATAATAAACTGCAAAATGGTAAGAAATGGGAAGATATTTATGACATCTTAGCCTTAAGAGTCTTTGTTGAAAAAGAAAGTGAATGTTATGCCGTTGTAGGTTTAATCCACTCGAAGTATCGTCCTGTTCCTAATCGTTTTAAAGACTATATAGCAATCCCTAAAGAGAATATGTATCAATCTCTTCATACAACGGTAATTGGTCCCGGGGGTAAAAACTATGAAGTTCAAATCAGAACATATGAAATGGATGAGATTGCCGAGAAAGGTATTGCTTCTCACTGGTCATATAAAGAAAAGGGTACTAAAAGAGTTCAATCCATGATGGAGCAAAAACTGGAACTTTATCGCTCCATGATTGAAAGTAATGAACAAAGTGAAGATAAAGAATTTACTAGTTTAATCGATAATAATATCTTATCGGATTTAATCTACGTCTTTACTCCTAAAGGTGATGTTGTTGAGCTTCCTCAAGGATCTACGCCTATTGATTTTGCATATCGTATTCATACTGCCGTGGGCGATAAGATGGTGGGAGCTATTGTTAATGAGCAAATGATCCCAATTAATAGTGCTTTACATGATGGCGATGTAGTTAAGATAATGACTAGCCCTAATGGTAAGCCTAATAAAGATTGGTTAAGCATTGTTAAAACCCCTCAAGCAAAAGATAAAATTAAATCTTATTTTTCTAAAAAAGATCGGGAAGGATATATTGAAAGAGGAAAATCTTTATTTGAAAAAGAAGTACGTAAAAGAAAATTATCAATAAATGAACTTTTAAGCGAAGAAAATATTAATAAAGTATGTTCTTCCGTTAAACTAAAAGATCTTGATGAAATATATCTTTCAATTGGTTCCTTTAGATATACTGCTAACTATATAATAAGTGTTATCTTAGGTACTAATACTGAAGATAGCATGGTCGTAAAGAGTAGAGTAGTAAAAAGAAATAATAATGATTTTGATATCTTAATTGATGGTGAAAAATCAATTCAAACCCATATAGCTAAATGTTGTCTTCCGGTTAAAGGAGATAATATCAAAGGTATAATAACGAAAAATGATGGTATCGCCGTCCATCGAGACACTTGTCCTAATATCAAAGGCTATGAAGATAGAGAAGTAAATGTCTCATGGAATGATGCTTGCGAAGGAAGTTATAGTTCTTATATAATCTTTAATGCTGCTCCTGAGAAAATTGATGAAATTACTTTAGCTCTTACAACTGAATCTGTTAAAATCTTGGGAGTTAGTGAGAAAACAAGTGGAACATTTGAGTTAAATGTATCCGTAGCAAATAAAGAAGAACTTGATAAAATAGTTACTAATTTAACGAAACTTCGTTATGTTAAAGGAGCAAGGAGAAAATGAGAGTATTAATTCAAAAAAGTAAAAATAGTAAAGTAGAAGTTGATGGAAAAGTCACAGGTAAAATAAATAGAGGCTTAGTAGTCTTTTCTTGTTTTGAAGAAGGAGATGGCCAAGCCCAAATTGAGTATATTGCTAAAAAGGTATGTAATTTAAGAATCTTTGAAGATGAAAATGGTGTTATGAATTTATCTTTAATGGATGTTAAGGGTGATATTCTATCAGTATCTCAATTTACTTTATATGCTGATTGTACTAAAGGAAATAGACCAACTTATAGTAGAGCTTTAAATGGAGCTGAGTCTATCAAGCTATATGATGCGTTTAATGAAGAGCTCAGAAAATACACCAATGTTGAAACTGGCGTTTTTGGAGCTGATATGCTTGTTAGCATTGAAAATGATGGCCCAACAACCATAATTCTTGATTCTAAATCATAAGATTAAATAAATGCTAGATAACAATTGACTTTTATGCTTATTTTTGTTAATATTAAATCGCTTTAAGTCATTTCATCCACTCTAAAAAGGTTATAAATGTATTTAATACTACCTTAAAGGTGTGACTTATAAATATTAAAGGAGGTTAGAGAAATGAAAGCAATCTTTCAAACAGGCGGAAAACAATACTATGTTGCTGAAGGTGATCACGTTTATATTGAAAAATTAGATGCTGAAGCTGGTAGCAAAGTAACTTTTGAAGAAGTTTTATTCGCTGGTGGTAAAGCTGGTAATCCTTATGTAAAAGGAGCTAGCATTGAAGCTGAAGTTATTAAAAATGGTCGTGCTAAAAAGATAAAAGTATTTAAATATCGTCCTAAGAAAAAATATCGTAAAACTCAAGGACATAGACAACCATATACTTTAGTTGAAATTAAGAAAATTAATGGTTAATAATGATTAAAGTTATCAAAGATAATAATTTAATTACGGTAAAAGGACATGCCAATATGGCAGAGTATGGTAAAGATATTGTTTGTGCAAGTGTATCAAGTATTATCTATACTTCAATTAATGCTATTGCTAGCATTAATCCTAAATATATTGATGTCCAAGATGATGGAAATGTAATGACAATTGAGATTAAAGAAAATGATGAAATAGTTTTAAAATTAATTGCTAATATGTTCGAAATGCTTAAATCCGTAGCTAAAGATTATCCAAAAAATCTAAGTGTAAAGGAGAATGCGTAATGTTATTTATATTTAATATTCAACGTTTTGCCCACGTTAAAGCTCAAGGTTCTACTAAAAATAACCGTGATTCAGCTGGTCGTAGATTAGGCGCTAAATTATCTGATGGTGAACATTGCACTGCAGGTAGCATAATTTATCGTCAAAGAGGAACTAAGATTTATCCGGGTACTAATGTTGGTATGGGTAAAGATCATACTTTATTTGCTAAGATTGATGGCGTAGTAAAGTTTGAAAGAATGGGTAGAGATAAGAAAAAAGTCAGTGTTTATGCTGAATAATTAAGGTAGGCTATGTAGCTTACTTTTTTATGTTATAATAAAAGTGGTGATAGTAAATGAATAAGAAAGATATAACTATAATATCTATATTAGTAGCCATTATTGCTATATTAGCGATAACTACGGGCGTGTTACTCATTAAATGGGAGCCAAAGCACGTTTGTGATTGCAATAAAACCGTAGATAATAAAGTAGATGAACTTGTGAAAATTCCTTACGCTAAAAAGGCACTTTCGGGAGGCACTACAATTACGGAGGATGTTGTCGGTTTTGTTGAAGTAAATAGTGAGTACTTGGCAAGCCAAGATGTTGATGTTATTCAAAACATTAATGAGTTATTAGGTAAGCATGTTAAGAAGGATACAACAATTCCTGAAGGTGGGATATTTTTTACTTCACAAGTAGTAGAGTAAGAAGCACTATAGCTTCTTTTTTTATTTTAGATTTTATGATATATTAAATTCGGTGATTGACATGTTTGTTGATGAAGTTAAATTAAAGGTTATCGCTGGCGATGGAGGTATGGGTTGTACCTCTTTTAGACGTGAAAAATTTGTCCCTATGGGTGGACCTGATGGGGGAAATGGTGGTCGTGGCTCAAATGTTATTTTTATGGCTGATAAATCCCTAAAAACTCTAATAGATTTACGTTATAGCAAAATAATCAAAGGCCATAAAGGTGAGAATGGTAAAGGCCAAAACAAATATGGCAAAAATAGTGAAGATATAATTATTAAGGTTCCTTTAGGAACAACAATCTACGATGATGACACTAACTTAGTAATTAAAGATATTATAAATGAAGATGATAAAGTTGTTGTTGCTAAAGGTGGCCGTGGGGGAAGAGGAAATAAAGCCTTTGCTACCCATGATAATCCTGCTCCTAAGTTTTCCGAAAAAGGGGAAGCTGGAGAGATTAGATATTTAAGATGTGAACTTAAGATGCTTGCCGATGTTGGCATTGTTGGCCTTCCAAGTGTTGGTAAAAGTACTTTCTTATCAGTAATAAGTAGTGCTAAACCTAAAATTGCCACTTATCACTTTACAACGCTATCTCCTAATCTTGGGGTAGTAAAACTAATTGATGGTTCATCCTTTGTTGTAGCAGATCTTCCGGGTCTTATCGAAGGCGCTAGTGAAGGTGTTGGCCTTGGCTTTCAATTTTTAAAACATGCGATGCGTTGTCATGTTTTACTTCACATGGTAGATATGTCAAGTGATACCGCGATTAAAGACTATGAAGTTGTTCGTAATGAAATATGTAAATATTCTAAAAAATTAGCCAATAAAAAAGAGATAATCGCGGCATCTAAAATGGATATGCCTAACGCTAAAGAAAACTTAGCTAAATTTAGAAAAGCTTATCCAGATAAAGAAATTTATGAGATAAGTTCAATCGTTGGTGCAGGTATTGATACCTTACTTAAAGCTTTATATACTGCTCAAGCAGCCAATAATGAAGCAATGTATAGTGATGATGAAATCGAAGACAGTGTATATATTAAATTTAAAGAAGAAAAACCATATACTATTACTAAAGAAGATGATGTTTGGGTAATAAGAGGCGAGAAAATAGAGCGTTTATTTAATATGACGAAATTTGAAGAAGAAGAGGGTGTTCTTCGTTTTGGCCGTATTTTAAAAGCTATGGGTGTTGAAGATGAACTTGCATCTTTAGGAGCCGAACCTGGTGATGATGTATCAATAAATGATTATCTATTTACTTATAAAGGTTAATTTTTGCCCAATTTTTAAATTTTTACTAGCATTATAGGGAAGCTCTAAAATGCTAGTTTTTTTTGGCGCAAAATAAATTCTATTTTTTTTCATATTTGCTTTTATATTAGTAATAATATTCTCTTTATCAAGGGCTACGACATCAATGTTTTCCTTCATAAAGAAAGTATGAATACTATTTATTTTAGGAAAAAGCATTCCATAGGAAATATTTTTTTTGCCCATTAAACCTAGTAGCTTTTTCTTAAAAGTATCAGCATAAATAATATCTAATTCTTTATCATTTATAACTAGTTTCATAATAACTTCCTCATTAAGTATATTATACTATAAAATAAGCACAGACATAATTAACATAAACCTATTTAATAAATATTGACTAAAACTTTAAAAAATTATATCATTTTAATAGATAATAGTAACGATAAAGGAGGATATACCCAATGGATAGAAGTAATAATGATGAAAAAAACAACAATGTTATCTTACTAATTGTTATAGCAATTGCTACTATGGTCATTGTGGTAGTTGGAGCAACTTTTGCTTATTTAGCGGATATCGTTGAAAATGAAGCAACTGCTAACATAGGTGGTAAAACAGATGGTGGCAGTGATATGTTCCTTTTAGATGCTGGTGATATATTATCGTTAAATGTTACATATGATAATTTTGGTATTAATACTGGTGATCAAACTGATAGTACTGTTGCTAGTGTATCTCTAGCTGCAGGAAAAGAAAATATTACTCATAAATATAATATGTATTTAAATGTTATAAATAATGATTTTGAATATACTTCAGGAAATTGTTATTCTGTAAGTACTGAAGCAGGTAAGAGTATTGCTCAAACGATGGATGCTTGTGTAGCAGAAGGAAACCTTTGGGCAAGAAGAACTGACGAAGAAGAATATTCTTGCTATCAAAAAGCAGCTTCTGTAGAAATTCCTCTTGATGCTATAAATAAAAATGAACTTACATGTGATAGATATGAAAATGCTATTTGGGCTAAAGAAGCTGTACCTGAATTAGTGTTGGATTTGTATACTCTTACTGAAGATACTACTGAAGAATCTTGTGTAGGAGAGCCTACTAAAGGTGTATGTTTAAGAACCTCAGGTAGTATAGATTATAGTAGTGAAACTGAGTGTAGTGATGGTACATGGATTCCTAATGTTTTTAAAGCAGGTAAATGTTTTAAATTTAGTAAAAGAGTCGACATTACAGAATCTAGACCAGATAAAAATAATAGATATGAAATTATAAAAGAAAAAGAAATAACTTCATCAAGAAAAGAAGATGTAACAGAGTATTATTTAGCTACAATAAGAATGGTAAACTTAGAACATAATCAAGTTATTAATACTAGTAAATTATTTAGTGGTAATTTGGTACTATCTGTAGTTGATGAAGATGTAAACACAGGACAATAATAATAGTAAACTGAGTCAAAAAGTGATGTAAAGTCACTTTTTTATGTTATACTATTTAATAGAATAAAGGTAAAGATATGAATATAAATACTAAGAGTTTAAATTATAGTTTATTACTTACAGTTATATTCTTGGTAGCTTTAGCTGCTATATTTTCTTATGGTTATATGGGCTATAAAGCAAATGTAATTAATAATGATACCTTAAGTGGTGAAGTATTGAAACCTGAAAATATTTTAAGCATAACTGGAGATACTAACTTTGCCCTTAATATAACATTAGATGAGTTATCAATTGTTGAAGCAAATAATAATTTATCTGATTTTATAGAAGATAATGAAAATGTGACTATTAACATATCTGTTGAACCTGAAAAATATAAAAATGCTGTTACATGTGATTATGTATTTTATTATGAGCCTACTACTGAATATAAACCAAGCCCAGGAGCAGAAAGCTTGACTGAGTTAGGTTTTTCTGGTAATTGTACGGGATGTGTAGCTCCTAAAAATACCTTTGGTCCTGTTTCAATAGCTAATAAAACTCAAGGTACTAAAGAACAATTATATGAAGGAAGTATAACAACTGACCCTGCTACTGGAAAAGCTACACAAACTTGGCAATTCCATTATCGTTTTTATAATTTGGAAATTGACCAATCAAGTGTAATTGGCAAAAATCCTTCAGGAAAAATTATTATCGAAGGTAAAAATTGTTATGCTGCAAAAAATTCATAAAATGAAAGGAAATAAACTATGGGTAAGAAAAGAATTATAATTTTATCAATAATTTCTGCTTTGTTAATTATTTGTACGTATATTTCTATTTCATATGGATTTTACGTAATATCCTCTAATGAACAAAAAGAAATGGAAACAGCTACATCAACTCCTTCATGTGTTGGCTTAACAATAACTGATAGCAAAGCTTTTACTTTGGAAGCTGATTACGCAGCACCTATTACAGATGATCAATTTTTAAATAGTAGCACAACTACGAAAAACAAATACAAATATACATTTACAGTTACTAATGATTGTACAGATAAAAGAACTTTAAATATTGGCGTTGCGCCATTAGATGATTCTTTACTAATATCAAAAATAAAATATATTCTTGTAGATGGAAATAGTACCACCTTTGATAAAGCATCAGTTAAGAATATTAACATTTCCGGAAATAAAACCTTAACGGACGAAATGAAAAAAAACATTCAAAAGACCGTAGGAGTATCTGCACAATCTTTGTATAATATTGGTACTGTTACATTAGATAACAAAGGAACAAAAACTTTTGATTTATATATGTGGGTTAGTTCAGATGCAGGAAATGATGTTATGGATAAATCATTTAAAGCTGCTATCGTACTTGATAATATTTCTTAATATATTATTGCTAAGAGAAAAGTGATGTAAAGTCACTTTTTTTATGTTATACTAATGTTAGTATGTAAGGTAAGGTTTTAATTATGAATACAAAAAGTTTGAATTATAGTTTGATGTTTTCAGCTCTTTTTCTCTTAGGTCTTGCGGGTATATTTTCCTATGGCTATATGGGATATAAAGCTAATGTTATAAATAATGATACATTAAATGCTGAAATATTAAATCCAGAAAATATATTAAATATAACAGGAGATACAAACTTTTCTTTAATTATCGATGCTGATCATTTATCAATAGTTAATGCCACTAATGATGAAACAAATTATATTGATAATACCAAAAATGTAACAATTAATCTAACGGTTGATAAAGAAAAATATAAATCTGCAATTACATGTGATTATGAAATTTATTATGAACCTACTGTTGAGTACACAAATTCAGCAGAAGTAGGAAATCTTATAGAACTTGGCTTTGCTGGTGAATGTACTCAGTGTGCCACAAATCAAAATAAATTTGGACCAATATCAATCAGTGGTGTTAAACAAGGTGCTCAAGCATCTCTTTATAAAGGAAGCATTACAACTGATGCTAGTACGGGAGCTGCTACTCAAACATGGGCCTTACATTATCGCTTTTATAATTTAGATATAGATCAATCAAGTGTTATAAATAAACAACCATCTGGTAAAGTAGTAATAAAAGGTAATGAGTGTAGAGCTGCTCATACCGGCTAAAACTTAGATAGGAAGGTGACTTATGAACGCAAAAAGAGTAACAATTCTTGTATTACTTTCAATTGCAATTGCAATGAGTACTTATATTGCAACATCCTATGGTTTTTATGTTATAAACTCTAATGAAAAAGTTGAAATGAATACAACGACTAGCACACCTAGTTGTGTTGGCTTAACTATTGCAAGTTCGAGCACTTTTACATTAGGTAGTGATTACGCTGTACCAATTAGCGACAATCAATTTTTAAATAGTAGTATTACGACGCAAAATAATTTTAAATATACTTTTACTGTAAAAAATGATTGCACAGAAGAAAAAAAGTTATCTATTGGCTTTGTATCTTTTGATAATAATGCAGCACTTTTAAATAACTTAAGATACATATTAGTGGAAAGTGGTGCTAAGTTAGAAAAATCTAATATAAAAAGTGTAGTTTCAGGATCTCCTTCCGTAATTTCTAAAGATATGCAAGAGCATTTAAAAGATAAATATAATCTTGTATCACCATTAACTTATAAAATAGGAGATGCTATAATTAGCAATGCTGGTTCTAAGACTTATGATTTATATGTTTGGCTTAGTACCAGTGCAGATAATAGTGCTATGAATCAATCATTAAAGGCAACAGTAATTTTATATAATTAAATTTTACTTTAAAAAATAGATAAGTATGTTAAAATAATTGATGTTGGAGGTTGTTATGTTTAAGGAATTTAAAAAGTTTATATCTCGTGGTAATGTTCTTGATATGGCTGTCGGTGTTATTATAGGTGGTGCATTTGGTGATATTGTTACATCACTTGTTAATGATATTATTACTCCTATAATAGGTATAATATTAGGTAAATCTGATATTGATTTTTCCGATTTAGCTTTTAAGGGTATCCATTATGGAGCATTTATTCAAGCCATTCTTAACTTCTTGATTATTGCTTTCTGTATATTCTTAATGATAAAAATGTTTAATAAGTTATCTGACTTCCTAAAGAAAGAACAAGAAAAATTATTTAAGAAAGAGCAAAAAGAAGAAGAGGCAAAACAAGAAGAAAAAGTTAGTGAAGAAATACTACTTTTAAGAGAAATAAGCGCTGAATTAAAAAAAGCAAATAAGAAAGTTAAAGAGAGTAAATAAGTCCCATTTATATGGGATTTTTATTTTACAAAAATATACGGGCATGATAGAATTATTATGAGGTTGGTATTATGACTGGAGTGTGTTCAAGACCAGAAGTAATGGAAGCAATGTATATTTTTAATCAGGTGTTAACTGCTTTAAAAATATTAGTTCCTATTATTTTAATAATAACAAGCATGTATTCTTTTTTTAAAGCAACTTTATCCAGTAATGATAATACTAAAGAAGTTGTAAATTTATTAATAACTAAAATAATTGTTGCAGCTTTTATCTTTTTTATTCCAACGATAGTTAATAGCGTTATGCTTTTAGCAGATAAGGATTCTGATTATAATAAATGTTTTTCGAGTGCTACTAAAGCTAATATTGCTAAAGCATATCAATTGTATGCTAAGGATGCCCTAGAAAGAGCCGAAGATACAAAAAAGAAAAATGATTATGAAGATGCAAAATTTTATGTATCTAAATTAGAGGATGGTTCAGTAAAAAGTAATTATGAGAAACGTTTAGAGAGCGTTGATAAGGCAATTAAAGATGCCATTAAAAATACAGAGCAAAGTGAAGCTGCCAAACTTAATGTGTATGGCTATTCATCTGGAGGGTCAGCAACAGCAACTCCAGGTCAAGTATTATCAAGTGAACCAGATCCTGCTGCAGCACTTAATTATTGGCAAGGAAGGGGTCTAGTCAATACTTCTAACTTTATCTTTCCTAAAGATCAAGCAACAGGTCTTCCTTTAGGAGCTTGGCCTAAAAATTATGCTAGTATTCCTACGAGACTAACTAATTATGTTACTTATGGGGGAGGAGCTTTTATATTCCCAGTTACTCCGGCAAATGGTAAATACTCTGGATCTTATAATCATACTTCGATTGATATAATGTCAGTATTTGGAACCCCCATTTATAGTCCTGTTGATGGAACTTTAATGTACTCTGAATGGGGACACACAGTAAACAAGGGTAGTGATGAAACCGCATATACTGTATCAATTAGATTAAGCAATCCTACTGTTGTCGGAGGCAAAAATATCAATATAATGTTTTTAACTCATATGTGTGGTATTGTTTATCGTTGCTCATCTGGGCACTGTAACAGACATATATCTAAAGGTGATTTGCTTGGCTTTGTTGGTAATGCTTCAGGTAGTGCTGCTAGTGTTGGTTGGGCACCTCATTTACACATGACATTCTATGATACTAGTTACTCTAATGCATTATATACTCCAGCAGTTGAAGCATTATATGGAATTTCGGCTGGCACTTCTAAGGTAGCAGGTGGATAATGAATAAGAAAATTATTATTTTAATAGTAATATTAGTTATAGGTATTATCAGTATAATTTTCTTTAATCAAAATAAAGAGGATTATTACTTAACCTATGCTAATAAAATTATTGCATTATATGATGGTAATTATGATACTGATGGTATAAAAGCAAAAGATTTAGATGCCTTTAATAATTTTTATAATAAATTAAAACATAAAGATGAAAGAATAGATATAACTGAATATTTTAATTTTACTGACGAGTATAAAATAAATGATAATTCAGCTTTTAAGGCTACTTATTATAATAAAAAATGTTTTATTAATTATGATGATTTAACTTTATGGGATAATTATGATAATGCATCTGAAGGTGGCGAAATCTTTCAAAAGGTTAGTTGTAATGGCTATCAAACCATTTTATATGAGACTATGTTTATGCCTCCGTATGATGTTATAGTAAATGATCCTAAATATAATTATGTTATTGATTCATACTCAGATAGCTTATCGGGATATACTTTTAAGTATAAATCTTCTTATGATAATACACCTCTTACGATAAGACTTATCATGGAAGATAAGAAAGTTAATGAGATAGAAGTTACTTACGACTAAGCTCGTCAAGTTCAGCTTCTATTTTTTTAATGGCTTTTAATATATAATCGATATCTTGTGAGTTATTGCCATTATTATTAGCATTATTATTGCGACTTGTAATAAGTTGCTTTTGTGCTGCATATGTCAAAAAATATTGGCCTAAAAGTTCAAACCAGTTGCCTATTGAGTTTAGTTCTTGGGCATTAAACTCATCAGAGACTATAGCACCAATTACTGCTGCTGTAAAAGCAAAAACATTAGGATCAGTATTCGGAGGAAATTTATTTGTCATTATATTAATTTTATGCACTAATAGTCATTTTCTATATAAAAGTAAATGCTCTCTTAAGGTGTATAGCATCTTACGCAAGTTGCAATTTTAAGCTTATTAATATATAATTTACTTGGCGGTGCATATGGATATATTATCAGTAGATGAACCAATTATTTCCGTAAGAGTAAGCCAATATCCCGAGGATAACCGGCCTGAGTTTTTACTTGTGGGAAGGTCTAATGTCGGGAAAAGTAGTTTTATTAATTCTTTAATTGAACGCAAGAATTTTGCTAGAGCATCATCAAAACCTGGTAAAACCCAAACTCTTAATTTTTATTTAGTTAATAAGAGTTTTTATTTAGTAGATGTTCCTGGTTATGGTTATGCTGCCGTTAATAAAGAAAAACAAAAGAAATTTGGCTTAATGATTGAGGAATATCTAAAAACTAGACAAAACTTAAAAAAAGTATTTATGTTAATTGACTATCGTCATAAACCTACGGAAGATGATGTTTTAATGTATGACTTTTTGAAATACTATAATCTTGATATTACAATAATTGCCACGAAATATGACAAAGTAACTAAGAATAATCGTATTAAACAAGATAAGCTTATTAATGATACTTTAGGCTTAGATGAAGATAATAGTTTTATTCCTTTTTCAATAATGACAAAAAAGGGTAGAGAAGAAGTTTTAGAAATAATTAATTCTTATTTATAGGAGGATATATGAATAAAAAGGGTTTTACATTAATTGAATTATTAGCCGTAATTGTTATATTAGCCGTAGTTCTTTTGATCGGGGGCTCAAGCATGACTGCCGTTAGAAATGCTCTCAATAGAAAAATGTTTGATACTAAATTAAGTTTGGTTATATCCTCTGCTAAAAAGTATGGTGAAAGTAATAAAGATTTATTTATTGACACTAATGGTCTTGCCTCTAAAGCAGTTTATAAAACTCTTGCAGAATTAATTCAGTCAGGAGATTTAGAAACTGAAGAAGCAACGACTGGATTATCGCCTTGCCTTAATCCTGTTAATGATAGTAATGGCAATAAATTATGTGCGGCAGTTATTAATCCAGTTGATGATAATGTAATTAATTCTTTGCGTTTAAAAATATATATGGAAAATAATCGGGTATATGCTTGTATTCCGCTTACTAATGAAAATAAAACGATATTAAATGAAACTAGCTGTGTTAAATCTAGTTGTAGTGGAGATTCATGCGTATATCAAAATTGTGAATATAGTGAATTAAATTACTATTGTGTAATAGACTAAGGGGGATTTTATGCAAACTGTATGTTTAATTGGTAAACCTAATGTCGGAAAAAGTACCATATTTAATCGTCTTATCAAAGAGAAAAAGGCGATTATTTTGGATACACCCGGTGTTACAAGAGATAGAATATATGGAACAGTAAATTATAATAATAAATCTTTTAGATTAATAGATACTGGTGGTATTACTCTAGAGGATGGCACTTTTGCTAAAGACATTCTAATGCAAGCTACTTTGGCTATTGATGAAGCCGATATTATCCTTTTTGTAACCGATGGTCTTGCCGAAATTGATAATGAAGATAAGATGATTCAAAGTATGCTTCATAAAGCAAATAAAAAAGTTATTGTGGTTGTTAATAAACTTGATAATGAAAAAAGAAAAGAAAATATTTATAACTTTTATGAACTAGGCTTTGAAAATGTTATTGCTTTATCAGCTGAACATAATATGGGCTTTAATAAGCTTTTAGATATGATTTGTGAAAATCTTCCTGAGGAAGAACCAGTCGAAGATAAAACCCTAAAGTTCTGCTTTTTAGGAAGACCTAATGTTGGTAAAAGTAGTTTAATTAATGCCTTATTAAATGAAGAAAGATTAATTGTATCTAATGTATCCGGGACAACACTTGATGCTATAGATACTAAGTTTAAATATAATGGAGAAGAGTATACTTTAATCGATACCGCGGGCATGCGTAAAAAAGGTCGTATCTATGAAAATATTGAAAAGTATAGTTTTTTACGAAGCTTAAAAGCCATTGATCGAAGTGATGTATGTGTACTTGTAGTTGATGCTGAAGCCGGCATTATGGAACATGATAAACATATATTATCTTATGCTTTAGAATCAGGTAAAGCGGTAGTTATCGCGGTTAATAAATGGGATACCATTGAAAATCCTAATGAAGCTATTAAGGACTGGAAAATAAAAATGGAAAATAATTTCCAATTTGCTCGTTTTGCTAAAGTTATCTTTGTATCGGCCAAAACACGAAAAAGATTAAAAGAATTAATGGATGCGATAATCAAGGCTTATGATAATACAATTCAAATGCTTCCAACCTCAGTCTTAAATGATGTTATCTTGGAAGCTGTTGGAACGCATATGCCTCCTTCATATAAAGGCCAAAGACTTAAAATATATTATGCCCATCAAACGGGATATATGCCGCCGAAGATTACTTTTGAAGTTAATAATAAAAGGCTAGTACACTTTTCTTATGAAAGGTATTTAGAAAACGAAATAAGGAAAAGTTTTGATTTGGAAGGTACGCCAATTATCTTGCAATTTAAAAATAAAAATGATGATGAATAGGAAGTTTTTTATAGCTTCCTTTTTTGTATAATTTTCATAAGTAAAATTTTGTAAAATTAGTTTACTTATCAATAAATAAAAACTATAATAAACATTAAATTTGGAGGGACGTTTATGAATCACATACCCGTATTTATCTTAAATGAACTTGTAATCCTTCCTGGACAAGAAATTAAAATTGATCTTAGTAATGAGATGAGTAAAAAAATCATCAAG
This sequence comes from uncultured Bacilli bacterium, assembly GCA_947586825.1. Lineage (GTDB taxonomy): Bacteria > Bacillota_I > Bacilli_A > RF39 > UBA660 > UBA6448. Next base: position 50,336 of record CANPXU010000005.1, read on the forward strand.
TTCGCGAGTAAAAATAATGATAATCGGGTATTAGTTATTGCTCCCAAAAATCCTTTAGAATCTGATCCTTCTTTTGAAGATTTACCTTCTATTGGGGTTATCGCTCGTATCAAAAGTAAAATAGAGCTTTCTTCAGGCAATCTTCGTATTGTTTTAAAAGGCTTAAATAGAGTAAAAATAGAGAAGTATTTTCAAAATTATTCGACTGGTATAATTAAGTGTTCTTATTCGGAAGTTGAACTACCTAAATTTGATGCTAAAAGAAAGACTGCCGTTCAAAGAAAATTACTTTCTTCTTTAAAAGAATATATTGATACAAATAAAAGTATTTCTAATAGTATCTTAAATGGTATCGATGAGACTAGTGATCTAGATACAATTACCGATATGATTACGACTTTTATGCCTAATAGTTTTGCTAAAAAGCTTGAGTATATGGAGTGTATTAATCCTCTTACAAGAGCTACTAAGCTTATTGAAGATCTCGAGGGTGAGATAAGTTTTGCTATGCTTGATAAAGAGCTAGAGGAAAAACTCCAAGAAAACTTAGAAAATGGGCAAAGAGAATACCTATTAAAAGAAAAATTAAAAGAAATAAATAAAGCATTAGGTAATACTAAAGAAGAGGAAATTAGTGCTTTAGAGGATGCTATAAATAGTATTGGCTTTTCGGAAAAAACCGCTGAAAAGCTATTAAATGAAGTAAAAAAATATGGTACATCTTCCGAGTATAGTCCTGAAAGTTCGGTTATTAAAAACTACTTAGATACCGTTTTATCTTTACCATGGCGTAAATACTCTAAAGAAAATTTAGATGCTAAAAAGATAGAGGAAGCTTTAAATGCTACCCACTATGGACTAAAAGAAGTTAAAGAAAGAATTATAGAATATGCTCATTTAAAGAGTATTAATCCTTCCCTTAAAGCTCCTGTAATATGCCTTTTGGGCCCTCCGGGTGTTGGTAAAACTTCGATTGCTATGTCGATTGCTAAAGCTTTAAATAGGGAATTTTATAAGATAAGTGTTGGTGGCTTAAATGATTCTACCGAGTTAATTGGCTCACGTCGTACTTACTTAGGAGCTGCACCTGGTAAAATTATTCAAGCAATTATTAAGTGTAAAGTTAATAATCCTGTTTTACTTATTGATGAAGTAGATAAAATGGTTAAAGATTATAAGGGTGATCCAGCATCAACGATGCTTGAAATTTTAGATGAAACGCAAAATAAATTCTTCGTTGATAACTATATCGAAGAAGCTTTTGATTTGTCACATGTTATGTTTATCTTAACTGCTAACGATATGGCTGGTATACCGGCAACTTTACTTGATAGACTTGAGGTTATTCCTCTTGGTAGTTATACAGTTTATGAAAAAATTGATATTGCTCGTAACTATATTCTAAAAAATATTTTGGAAGAGTATAAAAGCGATTTAAAAGTTAATAAAGACGTCTTAGAGTATATAGTGCAAAACTATACAAAAGAGGCGGGTGTAAGAGAACTTAAACGAATTTTAGAAAAGCTAGTTCGTAAAGTAACTGTCTATGAAAAAGATTATAAGAGTATTACGTCTAGTCTTGCTAATAAATATCTTGGTAAAACCATTGATGAATACTTACCTAAGATTAGAGATTATGGCATAACTAATACTTTGGCATATACTAGTGTAGGTGGGCTTATCTCCCATGTTGAAGTAGCAAAGCATAAAGGTAGTGGTAAAATTTCGATTACGGGTAGTGCAGGTGACGTGTTAAAAGAAAGTGCTGAAGTAGCCCAAGGTTATATAGCATCTGCTTATGATATAAATGTTAATGATTATGATATAAATATTCATTTTATAAATGGAGCTCAAAAGAAAGATGGACCTAGTGCGGGTGTATCAATTACGGTAGCTATGCTATCTTGCTATTTAAACCGTGTTGTTGATGGTGATATAGCTTTTACTGGTGAGATAACCTTAAAAGGAGATATTTTACCTATCGGAGGCTTAAAAGAAAAATTAATTGAAGCCTCACTCAAGGGCATAAAGACGGTATTTATACCACGAGCTAATGAACTAGATCTTACGGATGTGCCAATGAATGTCTTTAATGATATTGACCTAAAGCTAGTAAGTAACTTTAGCGAAATATATGATGTCCTTTTTAGATAAATATGGTATAATTTCTTTGAAAGTTTAAAACGGATGTGAAACTTATGAATATAAAAGATATTAATTATTTAGATTATGGGACTAATATCGAAGGTGTCATTGTTTTACTTCATGGCTGGGGCCAAAATGTAGAAATGATGGATATGCTAGGCAGACCCTTTTCTAAAAGATTTCGAATTATAAATATTGATTTGCCGGGTTTTGGTAAATCACCAGAGCCTCCGATTCCTTGGACAGTCGAGGACTATGCGAAAAAAGTTAATGATTTACTAAAATCTTTAAAAGTAAAAGATCCTATTTTAATTGGTCATTCCTTCGGGGGAAGAATATCTATTTGTTATGCTGCCAAATATGGGGCAAGTAAAGTAGTGCTTCTTTCTTCACCATTTAGACCTGGTAAAGCCAAGGTAAATATTAAAGTTAAAATCTATAATTTTATTAAGAAGATTAAGCTATTAAAACCCCTTGCTAATTATTTAAGAAATAAATGGGGCTCTACGGATTATAAAAATGCTAGTGAAATTACCCGTGGTACTCTTGTTAAAGTTGTAAATGAGGATTTAAGCGATTATGCTAAAGAGATAAAAGCTCCTGTATTACTTATCTATGGTAAAGATGATAAAGATGTACCTATTGAAGAAGCAAGAGAACTAGAAAAGCTAATTGAAGACTGTGGCCTTATTGAATATGAAAATGCCCATCATTATGCTTATTTAGAAAAACTTAATGATACGATTGCAATTCTTAATAATTTTTGGGAATAGGATGGTGATAGTGTGAACTTAGCGATAGTAATTATACTTTCTAATTTATTACTATTTGTTTCATCTTTGTATTATTTTTTAATGCTTCAACAAAATAGTTATAATGAAAATAAGAAATATTTTCATTTTATTAATGATGATGTTTTATATAAGTATGCCACCATATATATTTTTATGTTGGTATTTTCCTTTTTGCTGGTAATATATGAGGATTTTCCTCTTTATCTATTAATATTTTATATTATTTCAATATTAATATTAATTCTTTCATTTATTAAAATATATAAAGCTCATAATAAGAAATTACCTCTTAAAATAACATCTAGAGTTAAACGAATCATGGCTTTAGATTATACTTTATTTATTGTATATGAACTAATAATGTATTTTCTTATTAAACAGACTGTATCATATGCGGGATCCGTTTTAATGTATATTGCTTTTCATCCCTATATTCTTATTATAGTGGTATTATTACTTACACCCGTGGAAAAGATGATCTTTAATCACTATAAGAAGGAAGCTTTAGCAAAACTTAATAAAATGCCCAATTTAAAGGTTATCGGTATCACAGGATCATTTGGTAAAACTAGTACCAAAATGATATTAAATACGATCTTAAATACTACTTATAAGGGCTTTTGTACCCCGGCATCTTTTAACACACCAAATGGCCTTTTAATTACAATTAATAAAGAAAAGACCATCTTTAACGATTATTTTATAAGTGAGATGGGGGCTAAAAAGGTTGGCGAAATTAAAGAGCTTTGTGATTTAGTATATCCTAAATATGGAATATTAACTTCAATTGGTCCTGCTCATTTAGAAACCTTTAAATCGCTTGAGAATATTCAAAAGACCAAGTTTGAATTAATTGAGTCACTTCCAAGTGATGGTATAGCTATTCTTAATAAAGATGATGAATATCAAAGAAATTATAAATTAAAGAATAAAGTAAAAACGATTTGGATTGGTATTGAAAATGAAGCTGACGTTATGGCTAAAGATATTAAAGTAACAAGTAGTGGAACGACATTCAAGATTTATTTTAAAGAGGGTAAACGTAGTATTGAAGTATCGACAATTCTTTTGGGTAATAAAAATATTTATAATATTCTATCGGCCTGTGCTTTAGCTAGTGCTCTAGGGGTCGATGATAAAGCTTTAGTACGTGGCGTTAAAGAAATTAAACCTATTAGTCATCGTTTAGAGATTAAAAATGTTGGCAATATGACAATCATTGATGATTCGTTTAACTCCAATCCCGTGGGAGCCAAAAATGCCGTTGATGTTCTAGCTTTATTTAACACGAAAAAAATTATTATTACACCAGGCATGATAGAAATGGGCCAAAAACAAGAAGAGCTTAATAAGACCTTTGGCACTCAAATATCTAAAGTTGCGGATGAAGTTTATCTAATTGGGCCAAAACAAACCAAACCAATTTATGATGGCCTTACTCAAGAAGGCTACAAAGAAGAAAATATTAAAGTAAAAAATTCCTTTAATGAAGCTTTTGATGAAGTTAAAGCTTCCAATGGAAATAAAAATATTACCGTACTATTTGAAAATGATTTACCAGATAGTTATATGGAGGGAAAGTAAATTATGAAATTAAATATTGGATTTATATTCGGAGGTAATTCAACAGAACATGAAATAAGCATTATATCGGCGATCCAAGCCATAAATAATATGGACACCGATAAATATAATGTTATTCCTATTTATTTATCAAAAGATAGTAAATTATACTATAGTGAAGAGTATAAAAAAGTAGAAGTATTTAGAGATTTAAAAGCAGCCATAAAGCTTGGAACCGAAGTTTTACTTACTAAAAAAGATGGAGAACTTGTCTTAATTAAAGATTCATTCCCATTTAAAGTATTAAAGAAGATTGATGTAATGTTCCCTGTTTTACATGGTTATAATACCGAAGATGGTACAATCGCCGGCTTTTTAGAAATGCTTGGTGTTCCTTATTGCGAAAGTGATATTTATGCTTCAACAATAGGTCAAGATAAGATTTTACAAAAAATGGTTTTAAAAGAATCTGGTGTAAGAGTATGTGATTATCGATACTTTTATGAAAGTGACTACCAAAAAGATCAAGATAAAGTTTTAAAGATGGTTATGGAAATACCTTTTCCTTTGATTATTAAACCATCACGTCAAGGAAGTAGTGTAGGAATTGGTGTTGCTCATAATAAAGAAGAACTTATTAAGAAAATTGAAGAAGCTTTAGAATATGATGAAAAAATTCTTGTTGAAGAAGTAGTAGAGGACTTAAAAGAATTAAATATCTCTGTTTTAGGAGACAATACTTCATATGAACTATCGGATATTGAAGAAGTTTATGGTAGTGATGAAATACTTTCTTATAAAGATAAATATATGAGTGGCGGCAAGGGTGCAAGCAAAGGCATGGCTTCTACAGGCCGTAAGATTCCCGCAGATTTGGATAAAAAGATCAAAGAAGAAATGGAAGATATGGCTTTAAAAGCTGCTCGTGCACTAAATATATCTGGTGTTGTTCGTATTGACTTTATGCTTGATCGCAAAACAAATAAACTTTATTTAAATGAACTTAATATTATCCCAGGATCTTTATCTTTCTACCTATGGAAGACCAAAGGAATAGAGTATAAAGACTTACTTGATAAGATTATAAATGTTGGAATTAAAAAGTTCCAAAATAAAGATAAGAAGCTATCTTCATTTGAAACTAATGTCTTAGAAAGCTTTAATGGCACTAAAGGTGTTAAAAAATAATTGACAAGAATATAAATATTTGATATGATTTTCCTCCTAACAAGGAGGAATGGTATGAATTATTTCTTAGTACTTGAAAAAAGGCCTAAAGATTTTATGCCTATTAATATAGGAATAATTTCTAAAGATGATAACCATAACTATTCTTCTTTACAAAGTATTGATGAGTTTACCCGAAGATATACCGAAGAAGAAATAAGAGATTTAATTAAAGAAAATAATATTGTGACAGATGATTACTTAAATGGTACTTTATGCGTAATAAATGAAAATAAGTATCGTTATAAATTATTTACTAAAGATATAGACATGAGCATGGATACCTTTTTAATAAAGAATATCAAGAATAAACAAATAATGAATAAATTTATAAATATTTATATTAAATATTCTAATGATAATACTTCATTATTAAAAGAAGCTATTAAAAATGAACAGCTAGATGTGATATTACAATTATTATTTTCTCTAGATTATGAAAAAATAAGAGGCATCTATTTTTACTTATTTGAGAATTGTAAGTAAAATAGATGTTTTTTAATTGCCACTTTACTTGAATATAATATAAATAGTAGATATAATATTATTAGAGGATTCTAGGTGATAATATGAAAAAGAACCAAGAAGTTGATAAACAGAGTTTAAATGAACTTATTCATTTATCAAAGAACTTATTAAGAGTTTTTTATATAATGTTAATAATATCCATCGTATTTGTCGTATTCTTTCTTTGTAAACAAGCTGGTATTTTTCCTGCGATTGAAGGAATGCTTGGGGTTATATCTCCCTTATTCGTTGGATTTGTAATTGCTTGGTTATTCTATCCTTTACAAAAGAAACTCGTAGATAAGAAATTTAATAAAGTAGCAAGTGCTATTATGATTTTTATCTTCATTATAGCTATTCTGGCTTTCTTCTTATATTTCTTTATGCCAATTTTATATGAACAAGTTAGTGATTTTGCTGAATATATAACTAAAGTAATTCCTGATGTTACTAAATGGGCTACTGATTTAATTAATAAGATTAATATCAAAGGTATTGATGTAACATCGATAAAAGATGGTATTGTTAACGCAGTAAAAGATTTTGTCCTTAATATAGCAAATGATTTACCAGGTAGTATTATTGATATTGTTAAAGGCTTAGTATCTGCAGTCGGCGTCATTATTATGAGCCTTATCATTGGCCTTTATATGTTAATCGATTTTGAAAATATTACAAAAAACTTCTATAAGGTATTGCCTAAAAAGAATCATGAAGATTATGTTAATTTATTTCAAAGAATAGGCACTGAAGCTCGTAAGGTAATAAATGGTACTTTATTCGTAGCCTTTATCGTCTTTGTCTTTGACACCATTGGCTTTATGGTCATTGGCTTAAAGAGCTCAGTATTATTTGGTTTATTCTGCGGTATTACGGATTTAATTCCTTATATTGGCCCATATATTGGTGGGGCAGCAGCGACTATCGTAGGATTTACCCAAGGCCCTATCATTGGTGTAGGTACATTGGTAATTGCGATTATTGTTCAATTCGTTGAAAGCTACGTACTACAACCACTTGTTATGAGCAAAGCAATGCAATTAAATCCCGTTGTTATAATAGTAGGTCTATTAATATTTGCACACTTCTTTGGTATTCTGGGAATGGTTATAGCTACACCATGTATTGCTATTATAAAAGAAATAATACTATTTGTAAGAAGGAAGAATGTCGATGGAAAAAGAAGAAAAGTTAATCAAGAATAAAATGTCTATAGCATCTATTGTAGCAAGTGTAATGTTATTATCAATTGTTTTATTAGGAGCCTCTTATGCTTTCTTTTCTGATCAAATGAATGGCACCGATGATTCACTTACCTTTGGAAACGGTCTTAATGTAAGCTTTACTCTTGATGCTGGTAATTCAATTGATTTTGATTTTAACCCTTTAGAAATGACTAATGCTACAGCTGATGGAACTCAGTATATTGATAGTACTCCAGGAAATGGTACTGTAACGCTTGAAAATCACTCAGGCAAGCAAACAATTACTTGTGAATATGAAGTCTGGTATAAAGCTTTATCCACTTTTGAAAATAAAGACAAGAAAAAAGACATTTCTTTAATAACTCAAATAACTTCAGAAAATGATACAGAAAATGAAGTTAATTTAAATGAGGTAGCTGTTAATTCGGATAGAAAAATCTCTGATGAGTATATTACTGTAAATGGCGTTAATGCGACAGCAACGCAAAAGTGGACTTTTAAATTTAGACACTTCATTTTACCTGACGTAAATCAAAATGAACACTTAGGACAATCTTTTAGCGGTCAAGTGTATTTTAAAGCAAAGAAATGTTATGAGGGAACTAAAGCTAGCAGTTAATACTAAATTATATTACTTCACGTAAATTGACAGAGAAGAACGAGATTTTTACGAGAAAATCTTGTTTTTTTTTTTTTTTT
>CANPXU010000006.1 GCA_947586825.1 uncultured Bacilli bacterium
ATTTTACAAAAATTATAAATTTGTTTTCAAAAGAAAACCCTACATTTTTTCAAATGTGGGGTTTGTCTACACTCTGAGCCATTATATTATGGCTTTTTAATTTAAAATATTTTTGATATAATATATCAGTATTTCAAAGGGGAATAATATGGATTATTCAAGATATATAGATGTTTTATATGAAGGACAAAATATTGGCGCTCAAGAGTGCCAAAGAAACTTAACTCCTAAATCATATTACAAAAACTTAGTTTTAAGTGTAGATAAAGTATTAAGAGAAAATCCTGATGCTTCTTTAAGTGAGCTTAGAAATATTCTTATTAAAGATTCACATATTGAAGATAAAATTAGAGACTTTTGCTTAGGAAGAAAGAAAACTCCAGGATTAGTATTATCTGTAAGAACTAATAATTATTATCATGATTTTTATGCTGGAAATAGCCAAGAAGTAATAAATCAAGATGGTAATATGGTTCCTAAGAGTGAAGAAATAGGATATGATGCTTTATTTGATTTAGCCTCAGTTACAAAGTTATTTACAAGTATCGCTACTCTTAAACTAGTGCAGCTAGAAATGATTGATATTAATGATGAAGTTACAAAATATGCTCCTCAGTTTACGAATCTTAGAGGTACTAAAATTATTGATTTGCTTACCTTTAAAGGATTTGAAACGGATACACGAGTAGACAGTGCTGGGTCAGCTGAAGAAGCCGAACAAATTTTATTTAATGCTAGACCCAAAAGATATAGTTATGGTCAAAGCTCTTATAATGATTTTGGCGCTATGATACTTAAATATGTTATTGAAGCTGTAACTAATATGCCATATTATACTTTCTTAAATGAGTGTTTATTAGCACCTCTTGGAATGAAAGATACCGTAGCTGTACTTGATGATGAGCAAAAGCAAAGGGCGGTATCTACTAATGGAGATGTAAGAGTATATCAAGATGGCCGAATTATTCAAAGAAATTATATTGAAAAAGGTGTTTCTTCTGATGATAAAGCTAGAGTACTAGGCCAACCTATAGGAAATCTAAGTGGCCATGCTGGGCTATTTTCTACTGCTCAAGATATGGAAGCATTAACTAAAAGCTTTGTATCATCAAGTTTTATAAGTTATGAATTAAGAGATGAAATGGCTAGGAACCATTCTGGCTATCTATATAAGAAACCTGATGGGGGAATTTGGGCTACTCAATTCTTAGGTATGCTTTGTTATGCTAAGAATCCTGTCATGGATATTACGGAAGTAATGCATTATTTAAGCGGTAATTCGTTTGCTTCTTCGGGATGGGCGGGCAATTATTATACCGTAGATCCTATCAATGGAATTGGCGTTTTCTTAGGCTCTAACCGAACTCATAATCGAGTATCTATCAATACTCAAAGTAGTACAGTACAAGTAGGCCCTAATGGTGAAAAATATATCTTCTTACCGGATGGTCGAAGAGTTATTGATTCTTCACGTTATGTTTATGAAAGAGGCTTTATAACTGATGTTGCGGTGGAACTTGCTATGAAGCTTAAAATTCTTGAAGATATTTTGAAAATAAATGAGCCAGAAATGGAAGAAGAACATACAAAAATTATTTAAATCTTAAAAGCCCAAGTGGCTTTTTTGTTTTCTTGATAAATTTTTTAATATGCGCTAAAATTATAATAGGTGGTAGTATGATAGGAATAGTACAAACTGTGGCAACGATTTTTTCATCTTGTTATTTATTATTAGTATTTTTTATTTTTATATCTAAGAAAAGAATTCATAATATTGAATCTGATTTATATCGAAATTTATTAATAGTTAATATTATTTCTTTAATAATTGAAACATCATTATTTTTCTTATCAAAAGTTATTTATATGAAAGCCCCTTGGGAAGTAAATGCTATACCAGTTATCGATGGAGTATCACCTTTAAGAAGTTTTATATTCCTAATGACAAGTAAAATATTTATATCAATCGTTCTTTTATGGTTTGTTAATGTCTTTAAATATGCATTTTATCTTTGCCATAAAAATACGATGAATAATGCTAAATTTGCTAAGATTAATAAAATCTTTAATATTGTATATTTTATTCTTGCGTGTATTATTCTCATTTTACCTATTGAATACATTGTTTCTGAATCAAGTGGTATTGTATCTGGAGCTGCTACTAACTTTGCTATGCCTTGTATTATGTTCTGTCTTGCCGGTATTTTATTTTATACTGCTAAAAACTTTAAGAAAATTGATATTAAAAAGAGTATGCCTTTAATAATATTAATTGTCTTGATGATTGCTGGGGTATTTGTTCAAATGGTATATCCAGAATTATTAGTATTTAATACAATCATTACCTTTATAACTATTTTTATGTATCATACAATAGAAAATCCTGATTTAAAGATTATCAATGAACTATATCGTAATAAAGAATTAGTGGAGCAAAACTATGAAGATAAATATAATTTCTTATTTGAAATTACGGGAGAAGCTCGTAAACCTCTTGCGGATATAACTAAATTATGTAATGAACTTAAAAATGAAGAAGATCCTGTTATAATTCAAAAGGGTATTGCTCTTGTTAATAATATGGTATCTCAACTTAATTTTACAATTAATAATATCTTAGATATCTCAATGATGGATGCTCATAAGATTAAATTTATTGATACTAAATATGATTTAGGAAAATTCTGTGATGATATCGTAACACAAATTAAAGCTAATATAGATAGTGGTATTGCTCTTAAAGTATCACTTCCTAATAATATGCCTATATTATATGGTGATTATCTTAAACTAAGACAAATTCTATATTCTTTGATTATTACTCCTGCGAGAGATAAAAAGAATACCGTAATCCAATTTAAGGTTGATTTAATTGAAAGATTTGATTGCTGTAGAGTTATATTTACCATTATTGCAGATAAGAGTAATATATCTATTGAAGATATTAATAATATCCTAAGTGCCACTGGTGAGTTTAGCCAAAATGATTTATATAATCTTGAAAAGAAAGAACTTGATATGGTTTTATGTCAAAAGGTTATCAAGATTATGGGTGGTAATCTTATGATTAAATCTAATAAGAGTGGTATGGAGATAAAACTTGTTATTGATCAAAAGAATTATGAAGATGATAATGAAAATCTCTTAAGTAAGTATTTAGATGATTTAAATGATCGAAAAAAAGTATTAGTTATTTCTCAAGATAAGCAAATAGCTGATACAATGAAGAAGTACTTTAATAAAAATAATTACACTTTATATCGTTATTTATATGGTAAAGATGCTTTAGATCGTATTAAAGCTGGTAGAAAGTTCGATTATATATTTATTTCTGATACTATGGATAAAATGAGTGGACTAGAAGTGTTAAAAGAACTTAAGAATATCGAAGGCTTTAATACTCCCGTTGTCGTAATGATTAATAAGAGTAATGAACATCTAGGTAAGCATTATCTAGAAGAAGGATTTACTAATTATATTGTTACTGATAATTTAATAGATAATTTAGATGAATTATTAAAACTTTAGGAAACGTTTTGTTTCCTTTTATATATTTGATATGTTATAATTAGATAGAATAAAGAGGTGTTAGCAAAGATGTTTGGCAAGATATTATATATAAGTGATAATGTAGCTCATGTACAAAACTTAAACTCTGGTAATGAAACTGCCGATTTAATGAATCTTCATGTTATTTTTGAAAGCAATGACCAAAGAATTTTGGGAGAAATTACCGAGATTGATGCTGAAACTATTAAGATTCGTTTCTTGGGTGAATATCAAAATGGGAGATATGTAAATGGTGTTTTAAGAAAGCCTTTATTATCATCTACTATTAGAGTAATTAATACCGATGAACTTCTTGCCTTAGTAGGGGAGTATAGCCAAGATAGTTTTGTTTTAGGCCAAAGTGCAATATATAAGCAATTTACAGTATGTCCTAATATTAACGATTTGTTTTCTAACCATTTATGTATCTTTGGTAACTCTGGTTCTGGTAAATCATGTGGGGTATCAAGAATCATTCAAAATATCTTTCAAAACAAATATGCTGCTGCTAAAAATGCTAACTTCTTTTTCTTTGATGCTTATGGTGAATATAAGAATGCTTTTTGTAAGTTACAAGAAATAAATAATGAATATTCATATAAATTTATTACGACTAACCCTCAAGAGGAAAGTGATGAAAGATTAGCTATTCCTGTTAATTTGCTTACTCTTGATGACTATGCGCTTTTATTACAAGCTAATACTCATACCCAACTTCCTATTTTGGAAAAGACTCTAAAACTAGCTAGAATATTTGCAACTGACACGGAAGAAAGCCATAGCTATAAAAACCATCTTATTGCTAAAGCTTTAATAGCTATTTTGTTTAGTAGTGAGACTACTGCGCAAAAGAAAAATGAAATATTTACAATAATTGAAACTTGTCATACTCCTGAATTTAATTTTGATACAACTATTCAAGGACTTGGTTATACGCGAAGCTTTAGTGAATGTTTTGAAATAGATTCTAATGGTTATTTTGGTGAATCAGTTTTGATTACAGAATATATTCTAAGTTTTGTTAATGAAGATTTAGAGAACCTTGAACCTGATCCAGAGGCTTATTATACTTTGAAAGATTATTCTAAAGCCTTAGAGTTCTGCCTTATTGGTGAAGGATTCTTACATAATGATACATTAGTAGATGAAGCTTCAATCTTAAGAGTAAGAATTAACACTATTGCAAATGGCATAGTAGGCACTTACTTTGTGGGTGATAAATATGTATCTAATACTGAGTTTATTGATAATCTAAAGAGTATAAATGGTCGTAAAGCTCAAATAATTAATATTAATCTTGAGGATATTGATGATGTCTATGCTAAAGTAATTGTTAAAATATTCTCTAAATTCTTATTTGAATACGCTAAAGGTTTAAAAGATAGAGCATCAATGCCATTTCACTTATTTTTGGAAGAAGCCCATAGATATATTCAAAAAGATACTGATACTTTCTTACTAGGATATAATATCTTTGACCGTATAGCTAAGGAAGGTCGTAAATATGGTGTTTTACTTGATATTATTTCTCAAAGACCTGTTGAAATATCTGAAACAGTTATTGCTCAATGTTCTAATTTCTTAATCTTTAAAATGACGCACCCACTTGATATTAAGTACATTGAAGAAATGCTTCCTAATATGTCATCAGATGTTATGGAAAAATTAAAGACATTGCAACCAGGTACTTGCGTTGCCTTTGGTACAGCCTTTAAGATACCAATGATCTGTCGTTTAGAGATGCCTAATCCAACGCCTTACTCATCAAGCTGTGATGTAAGTAATTGCTGGCATCAAAATATAACGGTAGTTGATACTACTAGTACTCAAAATAATATGCCAAATGTTGAAGAACCACCCGTGAATCCTAATAGTGAGTTTACAAGTACAGTTGTAAATGTACCAGGTGTAACTGATGCGTCCATGTCAAATTCTTGAAATACTATTTTATAAATAATATATCCATGTTATAATTAAATTACCTAGATTGAGGTTTATAGTTTCATAAAACCGACAATGATAGATATAAGGGAATCTGATTGATTTATGGTGTAGAAGACTTATCCAGTAAGTGAATAAGGATCCTAAAGTAAATCATGTGATGCCCACCTGCGTTAGGCGGGATTTTATCATACATAAACCACTCTAGGTTTTTATTTAGGACAAAATATGTACGAAAGATTATATGATATATTTAGTGAAGATTGTATAAATAAATTACATAAAGCCAATATCCTACTTGCCGGTGTCGGTGGTGTTGGTTCTTTTTGCTTTGAGGCTTTAATTAGAAGTGGTATTCAAAATATTACGATTATTGATTTTGATGTATATGAAGAAAGTAATCTAAATAGACAACTTCATAGTAATAAAAATAATATTGGCAAGAAAAAAGTTAGTGTTTTAAAAGAATATGCTCTTAATATTAATCCGGATATTAAAGTAAATGCAATAGATGATTATTTAAATGAAGATAGTAATATTGATATAACAGCATATGATTATATTATTGATGCTGTAGATAGTATTAATGCTAAATGTTTATTAATTAAATTGGCTTCTGAAAATAACAAGAAAATTATTTCTTCTATGGGCATTGCTAAAAGATTAGAACCTAGTATGCTTATGGTTACAACTTTAGATAAGACATATAGTGATCCCTTAGCTAAAAAGCTTAGATATGAAGTCAAAAAAAGGGGACTTAGTGATAAAATAAAAGTTGTATTTTCTAAAGAAGCACCTGTTAAATGCGAAAAATTAGGCTCATACATGATTGTTACGGCCTATGCAGGGCTTTTGCTTGCTGATACAGTGATAAAGGATATTATACATGAATGATATAGAAACAATTAAAAACCCGGATTTTTTAAAGAAACTTAATAATGATGAACTTACAAATCTTGCTCAAGATATTAGAGATTTTATTATAGAAAATGTTTCTAAAACAGGAGGGCATTTATCCTCCAATCTTGGGGTTGTGGATTTAACGATAGCTCTTCTTAAAGTATTTGATGCTGAAAAAGATGTTATTTTATTTGATGTCGGACATCAAGCTTATACTTATAAGATTCTGACAGGAAGAGCTAAAGAATTTAGTAAATTAAGACAAAAAGATGGGTTATGTGGTTTTGAATCTTTAAAAGAAAGTAAGTATGATCATTATGAAACTGGTCATAGTGGCACTTCCATAAGCGCTGGTATTGGTTATGCTATAGCTGGTCAAATGGATGGTAAGAAAAGATGTGTTATATCAGTCATTGGAGATGGATCTTTTTCTAATGGTCTTGCTTATGAAGCTCTTAACCATTTAGGAGATTTAAATGTTAAACAAATAATTATCTTAAATGATAATCAAATGAGTATTTCACCAAATGTTGGTGCCTTACATAATCTATTAGATAATATAAGAAGCGCTAAAGGCTATAATAACGTTAAAAAAGATGCCAAAATGACGCTTAAAAAGACTAAACTGGGTAAAGTAATATATAAAAGATTAGATAGTATTAAGAACACTTTAAAAAGAATACATGTTAAACAGGGTGCCATGTTTGAAGACCTAGGTATTAAATACTACGGTCCTATCAATGGGCATGAATATAAAGATTTACTTAAATATTTAAATATCGCTAAGAATTCGGAGGGACCTGTTATCCTCCATGTTATTACCAAAAAAGGTTATGGCTATGAATATGCTGAAAAAGATACGACGGGGAAATATCATGGTATATCTTCTTTTGATATAGCAACTGGTGAAGTAAAAAATAAAACTAATCTGCCATCATATAGTGAAATAGTTAGTTCATATGTATATAATTACGCGAGAAAAGATAAAGACATCATATGTATTACACCAGGTATGTGCTATGGGTCTAAGCTTGAGGTTATTAAAGATAAATTACCTAAGCAATATATTGATGTAGGTATCTGTGAAGAACATGCTTTAGTAATGGCTAATACTCTTGCTATCGCTGGTAAAAAGCCTTTTGTATTTATTTATTCTACCTTTATGCAAAGAGGCATTGATGCGGTTATTCATGATATTGCGCGTTGCCAAAGTAATGTTACTATTTTAATCGATAGAGCAGGGTTTGTTCCCGCGGATGGTTCATCACATCAAGGCCTTTTTGATATTCCATTACTTTATTGCATACCTAATGTTGTTATATCCCAACCAAAAGACGCTAAAGAAGCTAACGATTTAATTAAAACTTCTTTAGAAAGTGGTGGACCATTTGTCATAAGATTTCCTAAAGAAAATATTAAGTATGACTATAACACTCCTCATAGACTGGAAATAGGTTCTTGGGAAGAAGTAAAAGATGGTAATGATATTGTTATTATCAGTTATGGCACCTTTTTAACTAAAGCTTTAAATGTTGCGGATAGGCTTTCCAAAGAAAAAATACAGGCTAAAGTTATAAATGCTAGATTTTTAAAACCATATGATCAAAAAATGTTTAAAAATTTAATGAAATTAAATATTCCTATCGTAGTATATGAAGAAAGCTTAAAATTAGGCTCTTTAGGAAGCGTTTTAGCAATGGATGGGCAAGAATATGGTCTTGATAAATTATCGGTTATGGCTGCGGATGATACCTTTTATGAAACCGCCACCCGGGAAGAACTTATTAAAAAAGCTCATCTTACGGAAGAAGATTTATATGAACACATAAAAAGAAGACTGCGTTGATACTAGTACCCGTCAAGTACTCACTAAATAAAAAGATAAATTAATTTGAAAATTTAAGTCGATACTGTACTGGTGACAAGTATCCCAATTTCTTTTGAATACGTTCATTGTTATACCATTGAACGTATTTTTTTATTTCAATCGCAGCTTCTTTCCTTGTTAATTTGTTAAATTGGCAAAGCCATTCATGTTTTAACTGACAAAACCAGTTCTCTATTGGACAATTCTCCCAACAGTGTCCTTTATGAGACATACTTCTTCTAAACTTCATAGTTTTCGATAACTCTATATATTCGTAAGAGAAGTAAACTGCGCCTTGATCTGTGTTAATTAAAGCATTCTTATAATTATTTAAATGCTTATAACTTTCTATAATTAATTTAATATTATTGTTATTTGATGTGGAAAATGATACAATTTCATTGTTGAAGTAATCTTTTATCGCTGATAAATATAGGTTTCCATCAGAACATTTTATATAGCTGACGTCTGATGAAAATTTTGTTCCAAATTTATTTGCTTTAAAGTTACATTCAACTAAGTATGGAGCCTTATTATTAAGGTTCTTTTCTTTTGCCCTTGAAACAGACAATCCTTTTTTAGTACGTTTTACAGTTTCTAATCCTAGAATGTTTTTATATCTCCTAATTAATTTGTGATTTAAAACTATATTTAATTTGTTTTCTATATATTTTTTAAATCTTATTGTTCCATAAATCCCTTTAACATTTTTATGCTCTTCTGATATTACAACAGCAATTTCTTGTTTATAGTTATTCGCAATTGGTCTTCCTATTTGACACCATTTGTAATAGCTTCTCCTTTTAACATTTAGTACTCTACATATCCTTGATATTGGATACTCAACTTTTAATTTATCAATTATTTGATATTTTTCTATTTGTGTTGCTTGGAACGGATTTCCATCAGAAGAGCATAGGATTTTTTTAATATCTCGATATCCTCCAACTCTTTATTATATTTTTTCTTACCACGATTGTCCTGTCCTAATATTCCTTTATCATATTCTTGATTCCATCGACTGACAGTTCCACAGCCAGATATACCGTATTTATTGTTTAAGTATGAAATAGTGGCACCATTTTTATATTCTTTTACTATTTTAATTTTTTGATCTAACGCCCAATTTTTATGTTTACCCATGAAAAAATACCTCCAAAGTCCTTTCTAAATATATTTTAACATATCTCTATGCTCTTTTTATTTAGTGTGAACTTTAAAGGTATTATAATCTTAAACAGTCTTTTTATTTATTCTTTATTAATAAGGAAATCCGCAAGTAGGTGAGGATCTTTCTTACCATCAACTATATCATTAATTAAGAAAATAAGAGGGATATCAATATTCTTACTATTTAATAAATTAATAATTGTTTTTAATGTATAATATCCTTCGACAGTAGTATTATCTAAGTATTTTTCTACTTCATTATGATCTTTACTACTACCAATTATATAGCCAAAAGAATAGTTACGGCTTTTCTTGGACATACTAGTCATTAATAAGTCACCAACTCCAGCGAATGATAAAACCGTTCTGCCTTTGCCTTTTAAAAGCCTAATTAAATGCTTTATATCATGAAGTGATTCATTAATTAAGAAAGCTTGAGTACTTTCTCCATAACCTAGACCTGCGAGAATACCTGATGCGATAGCAATAATATTTTTTACGCTACCACATATTTGAATGCCAATTAAGTCACTAGATTTACGGAGTTTAAGGGTAGGGCCACTTAAAGCTTTAATAACGGTCTCAATTGTCTTATTATTTGTTCCTGCGATAGCTAAAGCTACCGGTTCATTATTTATAACATCGATGGCAAAAGTAGGGCCTGAGATAACTGCAACATTTTTAGTGGGTAGAATTTCTTTGATAATATTAGAAAGAAGTTTACCACTTTTTTCTTCAATTCCTTTACTGGCAATACATACGGGAGTATCATTTTCAAAAAAAGGAAGCATATCTTTAGCAACACTAGATACATATTTAGAAGAGCAAGTTATAAATACAATATCAGGCTTAACTAAAGCATCTTGCATTGAGCCAATTACTTTTATATTACTTGGCAAGTCATAAGAAGCTACTAAAGATTTTAACTGTTTAGTTTCATTGTATTCCTTTATTTTATCTTTGCTTTCACTCCACATAGTTATATCATGATTCTTTTTAGCTAAACAGCTAGCAATGGCAAGGCCGTATACACCTGTGCCAATTAAACTTATTTTCATTTTTTTCCAGTCCTTTCTTTATATATTTTATTTAAGTTATTTTCTACATTATTATCTTTAGGAATATAATATTTATGATCTTTTATATCATCAGGTAAGTATTGTTGTACTACATAGCTATTAAAGTACTCATGAGGATATTTATAATCTTTTGAGTTAGTCTTAATATGATTAGGTATCTTCTTACCATGACCCATATTAATATCTTCCATAGCTCTATTTAAAGCCATATTAGTACTATTGCTTTTCGGAGACAATGCCATTTCACATACAATATAGGCAAGGGGAATTTGAGCTTCGGGAAGACCAACTCTTTCCGCAGCATTAATAGCACTATCAAGTCTTGGGCCAATGCCAGGATTAGCAAGGCCAATATCCTCATACGCAATAACCGATAATCTTCTTTCAATCGAATCTAGATCACCCATGGTAAGAAGCCTAGCTAAATAATAGATACTAGCATCAACATCAGAGCCACGAATCGATTTTTGTAAAGCCGAAAGCATATCATAATAAGCATCTTCATTACCATCAAGATAAAGATTAGGTTTACTATTTATATCTTTTAAAACATCAACTGTAATTTTATGATCTTTACTACTATAATAAGCTATTTCTAAAAGATTTATAGCACTTCTTAAATCACCACAAGCATAAGAAGCAATATATTTGGCGGCATCTTTCGTAAGCGTAGCATTATCAAGCATTTTAATAGCTTTATTAAGTCCTTTGATAATGTCGGATTCCGTTAGCTCATGAAGCTCAAATACTTGGCAGCGACTGCGAATAGCCGGATTTACTTTCATATAAGGATTTGAGGTTGTAAGACCAATTAATATTACAGAACCATTTTCTACATAGGGAAGAAGAATATCTTGTTTATCTTTATTCATACGATGAATCTCATCAATAATTAATACTATTTCTTCAAAACCTTTGGATTTGGCAATGGCATTTTCAAAATCCGCTTTATTATTAATAACAGCATTTAAAAAGACAACTTCTTTATCTATTTCTTTAGCAATAACTCTAGCAAGTGAAGTTTTACCAGTTCCTGGTCTACCATATAGTATTAAAGAAACCATCTTATTATTTTCAATAAGATTACGTATGATTTTCCCTTTACCTACTAAATGGTCTTGGCCTAAAATATCATCTAAAGTTTGTGGTCGTAATTTATCTGCTAAAATATCCATTTCTTACCTCGTGATTGTATTATAACACAATTGACTTTAATAAGATATGGGTGGTAAAATACTAGACATGTAGGGGAGGTTTATATGGATATTAATGATCTTGGTAATGTTATCATGAGTAGTGTCAAAAACTATATTGCTACAAAGTATTTCAGCCAATCAAAAACCGATGATACGTATTATGATGCCTATGATTATGAAGGAAATCCTGTAACTATAAATATCTTTGTATTTAGTGCCTCTGTTATGTATAAATCTTTAAAATCTGTAGTTAATTATCAATTTTTAAAACATGTTGGTGAGATTTTAACTTATTATAAGTTCGAAGCTTGTGAAGATGGTAGTTTAAATGTCATAGTTGGCCGAAGCGTTAGATGTAAGGACGATACATTTGCATTACTAGTATGTGGTTCAAATGTAAAATATGTTGCAAGGGGTGTTGTACCAGAGAAAATAGTATCTTGGCCTTACCCTTATTATGGTCTTTCTTTTGAAGAAACTTTAAAATTATTAGAAAGAAATGGTAGCATCGAAGCAACACCAACTGAACAAGGGTTTGCTGAAGGAATTCCTGCTGAAAAGATTCATTTAACAATGGAGTCTTTAGCAGCGGATGTTTCTAATAAACTTAAGGTCGAACCATCTAGATAATTTTCGATTATCTAGATTTTTTTTGCTATAATTAATGTAGAGATGATAATATGGATAATGATTATATAAATAAATATTTAGATTATTTAAAATATGAAAGAAAACTTTCTAATAATACATATGAGTCTTATCGCTATAATTTAGAAAAATTTAGTGACTTTTTTAAAGGTAAAAACTTATTAAAATTAGAAACTGATGAAATAAGAGATTTTTTATATGATGATAATGTAACTGCTAAAACTAGAGCTCATTATCTAACCGTAATTAATTCTTTTTATAATTTTTTATTTGAAAATAATCTTATTACTAAAACTCCTACAAGTACTATAAAGCTTCCTAAACTTGAGAAAAAATTACCAGAATTTCTAACTATCGAAGAGGTAGATAAACTTTTAAATATTAATCCTATGAAACCTACGGATTATCGTAATGTAGCTATGCTTGAAACTTTATATGCAACAGGTCTTAGAGTAAGTGAACTCGTAGGTCTTGAGATTAGTAATATTGACTTTGATGAATGTACAATCAGAGTATTTGGTAAAGGAAGTAAAGAAAGAATCGTTCCTATGAATGATTCGGCGAAAAATGCCTTAAAAATATATATTGAAGAATATCGAGATTATCTTTTAAAGGATAAGAGTAGTAGTTATGTTTTTATTAATAATTTAGGTACCAAAATAACAAGACAAGGCTTTTTTAAAATCCTAAAAAAAATATGCCGAGAAAACGGTATTGATAAACACGTTTCTCCGCATACTTTAAGACACTCTTTTGCTACTCATTTACTTAATAATGGAGCAGATTTAAGAGTTATTCAAGAACTTCTTGGTCATAGTAATATTACTACTACTGAAATCTATTCACATGTATCTAATCAAAAGGTACATAGTGATTATGAATTCCATCCAAGAAATGATCGAGAATAATTAATTATTTTGCGCTTGATTTAGCATTGCTTCTGGCATTTGATCTAGCGTTTGAGTTAGCTCTAGCATTAGAATTTGATCTTGCATTAGAGTTAGCTCTAGCGTTACAGTTAGAATTTGCTCTAGCTTTAGCTCCAGCAGCATTAGCGCGTGCTTTACTATTACTCATATTACCTCCTACAAATAGTATGGATAATATGAAAGAATATATCATGGAAATAATTGGAACTTTGCATTATTTAATTGCTAAAGTAACTTCATCGTTTTCATCTAGCTCGGAATTACCAAATACTTCCTCGGAACGAACTAAAAAATCATCATGGAAATAAGTTACACTATTAATCCATATGTTCATCGTTTCGCTATAACTTGCTAGGGTAGGGTCATTAGGATTATTATAAATCTTATATATTAAAGACCTATCTCCGTACACGTATAGACCTGCAAGTTCATAAATACTTTGTAAGTCAAAATTTTCATATCTTTTCAAGTTACGACAATGGGCAATAATGCCGGCTTCAGGGCTTATGTATGTAAAAAAACCATTTGAACCTCTTAAACCACCAAAATTATTTTTATTTAATGCAATATCACTTGAAATTCTTCCTGTTTCAAGGTATGTAATACCTAAAATCCAGTTTTTATCTAATTTAAGTAAGTCACATACATGGCCAAAGAATTCTTCAAAAGTTTGACCATTACTTAAAACTTTATCACTAGGAAGGGCAGTTACACTCGAATCTATTACAAAGTCTGCTGGTGTAAAACCATAATCACTTAAGGAAACATTTAAGCCATCACGATTTAATTCATGGACGAAAATCATGCAAGCAGCTTCAGGATTATCAATGTCATAAGCATCAGTACCAAGAATATCTTCGAAGGCTAAAGTATAGTTGTTTGTTACTTGTCTTGCAAAATCAATAACTTTATCGGCATCTAAATGGAAGTACTCAGCATAAGTTTCAAGGTATTCATCATAGATGTTTTCTTCTTCATCAAGACTTTCTTCTTCCTCAGTATTTAAACCATTATCTAAAAAGTCCTCTAAGTGTAGATAACTTCTATCAAATGGATATAATGTAAATGGGAATCCATTAGGTGTTAAGTTATTATGACTTATGTTATTAAAGTCCGTAAATAATTCACTAGCATCTGGCGTATCAGTCATTGAGATAGAGTAGGCATCTTGATCTACATTATCCTCAGCTTTTTGATTAGCTTTAGATGAGAATAGACCATATGAGGCAATAATGGCTACTAAAGTAATAGCAATACCGACAGTTGTTGCTCGGTCATGAAATAAACTAGCAAAGTTAAAGGTTTTCTTCTCTTTTTTAGGTGCTTTTTTAATTCGAGTTTTATTACCATAGGCATCAGTTTCAATGATTGTATAGCCTTTAGTTTTTTTAACTCTTGCCATATCTTTTCTTAAAGCCTTAAGATATTTACTTTTTAATAATCTTTCATCATTCATAATAGCAATTAAAGTAGCTTCAGACTTAAGTCTTCTTTTACTTCTTAAGATAATTGCTTTATCATTTACTGTTAATGTGTAGCCTTTATCGATAAAATTCTTTATTGTCTTTTTATATTCTTTATAGCTTTTGGTATTAATTTCATTTTCGTTTATTTCAGCGAAAAGAAAACTATTACCTTTTCTAAATATTATAAAATTTTTAGGCATTTATTTCTCCTTGATTAATTTTATTCATAAGAAAGTTAGTAATGAATTGCCATTCTTCTTTTGAGGCAACATCATAAACTCTTATGGTATTATTTTCTTTTGGTTCATATTTACCTACTAAGATATTTGTTTTATCGTTTATAGAATCTTTTTTGGCATAGGCTATATAATGATTATCATTATGATGGAAAACGGCTACAACTTTTCCTTCATGCATAATATTATTAGCATCCAAAAAGCTTATTTTCATATTAACCAAAACCCCTTTTTGTAACGAAATAAGCCGTTACAAGCTCTATATACTATCATAAAAGGGGAATTTTATCAAGTTATAGAAGGATTATGCATAATATTTAGTATGAATATTAAATTAGCTTTAATCTTATCTTTATTAGCAGGACTTTCAACTGTCCTTGGAGGACTCTTTATATTTATGCCTTTTAAAAAGGAAAATAAAGATAAGATTATTACATTTTCTTTAAGCTTTTCTTTAATCATAATGATAGGGGTTAGTATATTTGATTTAATACCTGAAGCAATAAAAGAAAGTAGTAATAGGCTTCTTCTTTTAAGCCTTGTTTTACCCCTTTTAGGAGTTAGTTATGTAATTCTTAAGGTAATTTATCGTCTTTTAAATAAAATTGATAATAAGCTATATAAATTAGGTATTTTATCAATGATAACTCTTATGATTCATAACTTTCCTGAAGGAATACTTACTTTTCTAAGTACTTATCTTGATACTAGTTTAGGCATTAAGTTAACTATAGCCATAGCTATGCATAATATTCCTGAGGGTATTGCTATAGCCGTCCCAATTTACTACGCAACAGGATCAAAGCTAAAGGCATTATCTAAAACTTTATTATCTGGCCTGGCAGAACCTTTAGGAGCAATAATTGCTTATATCTTTTTAGCAAGATTTATTACGCCATTTGCTATATCTATTATCTTAGTTATTGTCGCTGGCATAATGATTACCTTAGCAATTGAAGACATTTTGCCTGAAGCTATTCGATATAAAGAATATAGATATATAGGCTTAGGCTTATTAATAGGTGCTTTTTTCATGATAATAAGTTTAATAATTTAATTAAAGGTGTTATAATCATATATGATATGAGGTGATTATGAAAAAGTATTTACTTCTTTTACTTATCTTAATTCCGAATGTAGTAGGGGCAAAAGAAATTACTAGTAGCTGCACTATTACCTCAGATGAAGAAGAATATCAAGAAATAGTTGATGACGATTTTACTACTAAGGTATATTTTGATCAAGATGAGACAATCAATATAAAATGTGATAGTGATATTTCTTATATTTATATTAGTTATGATAAAACCTATGTTCCGGGATTAATTAAAGGCAATAAAACATATTCTTTAGGAGATAACAAATATCTTCATGAACTAGTTAAACTAGAGGAAGAAAAGGATATTACATTAAGCTTTACAAATTCTTTTGTTATAACGGATATATATTTGTTTGATGAAGAGCTTCCTGATTGGGTACAAAATTGGCAAACTCTAGATAAAGCCGATTTAATGCTTTTCTCAACTCATTCTGATGATGAACAACTATTTTTCGCAGGTCTTTTGCCAACTTATGCTGATCGAGGCAAGAAGATTGAAGTAGTTTATTACACTAATCATTATAATAATATAAGTAGATACCATGAACTTTTAAACGGTCTATGGACTTTAGGTATTAAATATTATCCTGAGATGAGTACTTTTCCAGATGAATACTCTGAAACCCTAGAAGATGCTTTAGCTAATCTTGAAAATGCTGGATTTACAGAAGAAGATGCTATTAAATTTCAAGTTGATATGATTAGAAAATATCAGCCTAGGGTAGTAGTAGGGCATGATGAGAAAGGGGAGTACTCACATGGCCAACATATCCTTAATACTTACACTTTAGAAAAAGCTATATATAAAGCTGCCGATGAAAATTATAAAACCGATAATGACTATCCAGCATATCAAATAGATAAGTTGTATCTTCATCTATACGAAGAAAATCCCATTGTAATGAATTATGATACACCACTATCATCTTTTAATGGGAAAACTGCTTATGAAGTTGCAAAAGAAGGATATGCCAAACACTTATCCCAACAATATACTTGGTTCACTGCTTGGCTTAATGGTGATAATAACGAATTTACTAAGATGACTGATATAGAAGAATATTCACCATGTAATTTTGGCTTATACTACACTAATGTTGGTGAAGATAGTAGTAAAGATGATATGTTTGAAAATATTAAAGAAAGAAAAACAGAAGATAATAAAAAAGAAGATATTAGTAATAATGAGCCTAAAGAAAAAGAGAAAAAGTCTAATATAAATTATAAGATAATACTAGGAATATTCTTAATGTTATCAAGCGGAGCTGGATTATTATATATCTTAATTAATACTAAAAAAACAGCTAAATAAGAGCTGTTTTTTAATGAAATATAATTAATTAACTATTTAAAAAGGTAATAAAAGTAATTCTTCGGAGAGTTTGGTTAACATAATATCTATTAAACGAACCAATATACAATTCTAAAAAAGCCTTAAATATTATATAAATAATTATATCACAAGTCTCTATATCTAGACTAGATTATATGTAATGGACATGTATGAATACAAAAAATTTTCTAATCAGCCAGGTTTCTAAAAAATTTCTCATACGCATTATAACCTTATTATATATAAAATATAAGGATATACGCGCATTTATAACCTTATTTAATATATTAATAAGGATATATACGTGTACGTACGTGTATGATAGGGCACTTCTACCCTTTTGGAGCATAAAAAAAGAAAGGGGAGTTTATTACACCTTTCTTGATTGAATTTCTGCTATTTTTTCAAATACTTCAGCAGCATTACTTTCATTGATATCATCAAAGCCAAGTTCTCTTAATGCTTGTACTTTTATAGTATTTAATTGTTGAGTACGACTTAGTTTTTCTTCATTTTTTTGTTCAATTTCTGCAATGAATCTTCTTCTTGATTCTGCTACTTTTGATTTAGAAGCTCCCCCATTGTTATATAGAGTAAGTCCTGAATATAAGATACCTTCGAAAATGAATTGACGATCTTCATCATAAACAAATTCATCAGGTTCTATGAAACCATTAGTTTTAGCTATATAAGCTAGTATATATTTAATTTCTGGTACATTATCAATTGATTGAAGCATATAGTAAATGTACTTGATGGTTGCTATGTTAGTGAAACCACCTTCGATTAATTTACCCTTTAGTAAATATACGATATCTGCTAAAAGAAGCTTACTATCTTTATCTACATCAGATAAATCAAAACTATTTTCAATACTATCTTCTTTCTTGATATTAGCATGTAGTCTCTTTTCAACTTCCATTAGATAGTCAGTAGTGGGCTTTAAAGACTTAATCTCTTCTTCAGTCCCCTCTTCGATACCAAGAAGTTGTAAAAGTAATATTTTCTTTTCTTTAGGCCATTTATCAATACTATCAAAAGTTAAATAGTTGTATACCATTTGTCTTGAAACGCCTAGATACTTTGCTAGCTTTACTTTAGAAACCCCTAATTCTTGTAATAATACGTTTAATGATTCCATTTCATTCACACTACTTTCTTTACATTTTTATTATAAAATCTTAACAGTTCTATGTCAATTAATTTTAATGAAAACGCTTGTTTTTTCAGCAATTTATTAATTTTCAAGCTTAACACTTACCCTTGTAGATACGCCACTTTCTTGCATCGTTATACCATATAGATTATCAGCATATTCCATCATTTTCTTTTTGTGAGTAATCAAGATAAATTGGCTTGTATCTTTCATATTTTTTAGATACTCACCGAACATGCTGACATTTTCTTCATCTAGAGCAGCTTCAGCTTCATCTAAAACGATAAATGGTGCCGGTTTAACATTTAAAATAGCAAATATTAAGCATATAGCAGTTAAAGCCTTCTCCCCTCCTGATAAAAAGGTTGTCGAGTTTAATTTCTTTCCCGGAGGAACTGCTAAAATATTAATTCCCGTATTTAAAAGATCAGTTTCATCATCAAGTTTTAAAAGGCCATTACCACCTTTAAACATAACTCTAAATACTTTAGAAAACTCGGATGCTATGCTATCAAATGTAGCTTTGAATTTTTCCTTCATAATTTGATCCATTTCACTGATAATATCGAGAAGTTCTTGGGAAGATGTTTCAAGATCATTTCTTTGTTTATCTAAAAAATCATATCTTTTCTTTAACCTATCATATTCTGCTATACTACCAATATTAACGTTATCAAGCCCTTTTAAATCACTTTTTAGCTTATTAACAGTAGTTCTAGCCTTTTCATGATCCATCGTAAGTTGATATTTTCCTAAAGCATTTTCGTAAGTTAAACTATAATCAGATGCTAAAGAAGTAATTAAATTATCGATTTTAACTTCATATTTACCAATTTCAATTTTATTAGCATTAATCTTATTTTCAAGCTCTCTATAACTAGCATTCTGATCATGCATTTGTTTTTCTAAAGTATTAATTTCATTAGTTAAGTCAAATTTCTTACTTTGATATTCACTAATTTGATTTTGACATATTTCTTTTTCTTTTTCCTTAGTAGCAATTTGTTCAAGAAGTTTATCTAAAGATTCATTTAATTTGTTATTATCAGCATCTTCAAGGCCTGAAATATTGGAATTTATTTCACTGGCTTTGCTATTTAAAGATGCCATATTTTCTTCTTCCATAGATATCATGAATCTTTTTTCGCTTATCTTATGATTAATATCTTCAATTTCATCATTTATCTTAGTATATTTTTCATTATCACTAGTAAGGGCAATACTTGCTGTTTCAAGTTCGGTTTGAGCAGCTTTTAACTCACTATTTAATTTAGTAAGAAGTGCCCTACCACTTCCCGAAGTCTCGCCTCCTGCTATAGATCCACCTGGGAAAGTAATTTCTCCCGTTAGAGTTACCATTTTATAACTATTATTTAGTTTATTGGCAAAAGCAAACATATTATCTATATTATCAATTACAAGAACATTTCCTAATTGATTTTCAATAATATTTTTATATTTTTTATCATATTTAACAAGATCGGATGCTATACCAATAAAGCCTTCCCTACCCTTTATATCATCTATAATATCGTTAGAAAGATATCTTGATTTGATAATACTAATAGGAAAGAAAGTAGCTCTTCCTAAATGATTTTCTTTAAGGTAATTAATAGCTTCTTTGGCACTATTTTGATCATCAACTACTAAGAAGTTAGAAGAAGCTCCTAAAGCCGTAGAAATAGCAATATCATACTTATCATCAGTTTTTAATAAAGCACCAATTACGTTATGAATACCTTTTAATTTAGGATTATTAATTATACTTGATACACTTCTAGGAAGATAAGAATTATTATCAATATTTTCCTTTTCTAATCTAATTTTATTTTCTAAAGAGAATATCTTCTTATTATAATCATTAACTAAATTATTTCCCGATGTGATTTTAACTTTTAATTTTATAGCTTCATCAGATAAATTATTCTTATCATTATTAAGAGCTATAACATCATTTTTAAGACCTTCAAGCTTCTTTTGAATGACATCTATATCTTTATCAAGTTTAAGTTTTTCTTCTTTTAAAGCGACTAAACTTGTGTTAATAGTATCTTTGTCTAAATCATATTTTGCTCTTTCTAAAGTAATTTGTTTTTCACTAGTAAGAGAAGATAAAGACGTAGTAAGTTCAATTAATTTTTTATTTAAATCATTGATATTTTCTTCAAGTTTAATATTTTCAAGCTTCATTTTTTCAATACCCATAGGATGCGTAATATTCATAACCGATAATTTCTTTTGCAAAATAGTATTATCTTGCTTTAACTGATCATATTTACTAGTAAGATCGGTTATATCACTTGTTATAAGAGCAATTTCTATAGATTCTAGATTCTTTTTAATATCAAGATACTTTATTGCTTCATCTTTTTGTTTTTCTAAAGGCTCTAAAGTTGTATCTAACTCTTTAATAATAAGATTTACTCTTGTAAGATTTTCTTTAGTGCCTTCGAGCTTTCTTAAACTTTCTTCTTTACGTTTCTTATATTTTAAAACACCGGCAGCACTTTCAAATAAAATTCTTCTTTCACTAGATTTATTTTCTACTAAAGCATTAATATTACCTTGGGAAATAATATTAAATTTACTAGTTACATCAATAAGTAAATCACTTATATCTTTAAGTCTTACATGAGCATTATTTATGTAATATTCTGTTTCACCAGTTTTATATATTACTCTTTTAATTTCTACTTCTGATAAATCGGTAGCAAGGGTATGATCAGAATTATCAAAAAGAATAGATACACTAGCTTTTTTAGCTTCTTCTCTAGTTTTAGAGCCACTGAAAATGACATCAGTCATGCCACTTTCACCACGAAGAGTTTTGATACTTTGTTCGCCTAAAACCCATAATATAGCATCAACAACATTAGATTTGCCTGAACCATTAGGGCCAACAATGGCATTAATACCCTTTGAAAAATCGAGTTCTAATTTATCCGCAAAAGATTTAAATCCTTGCGCTTTAATACTTTTTATATACATAGTTTACCTAGCACATTTCTTTAAGGCATCAGCAGCAGCCTTTTGCTCAGCTTCTTTTTTGCTACGGCCTTTACCACTACCTAAAATGATGTCTCCTACTTTAACATCAACTGTAAACTCAGGAATATGAGGTTTATCAGAAGTAATAACATACTCGACTGACTTACGATCTGTTTGAACAAATTCTTGAAGTAAAGTCTTATAATCCTTAAAGAATATTTCTTCTTTTTCAATCTCTGGTATAACAACTTCATTGATATAGTCTTTGCATTTATCAAGACCACACTCAAGGTAAATAACCGCTAAAACTGATTCGAAAGTATCCGCAATAATCGTATCATTAACATGGTTTTGTAAGCCATTTCCCACCCTAATAAGATCATTATAGCCAACTTTCTTTACGTAGTATGCTAAAGCATCCTCACAGACATAACTAGCTCTTTCCTTAGACATTTTTCCTTCTTTTAAAGAAGTAGTTTTATATAGATATTCAGAAATAATTACTTGTAAAACAGCATCACCTAAAAACTCTAATCTTTCATAAGATTCACATTTATTTTCGTTAGCATAAGAAGAATGAGTTAAGGCGGTTAACAGTAAATTTTCATCGCTAATTTTTATCCCATATTTCTCTAAAAAATTCATTATTATCACCCATCTTAATTAGCTTCCTTAAGTATATCATAAGACAATATAATTGTAAAATGAATTAAAATATAGTATAATCTTCATTGTTGGTGGTTATGAAAAAATTATTAATTTATTTAATAAGAATCTACCAAATTATTCCTTTTATGGGTCATAAGATGTGTCGGTTTGTACCAACATGTAGTGAATATATGATTGAAGCTATTAATGAATATGGAGCTATAAAAGGTGTTAAAATGGGTTTAAAAAGAATAAAAAGGTGCCATCCTTATGGCGAAGTGGGATACGACCCTGTACCCCCAAAGGAGGAAAAACTTGAAAAAAATTAGTATCCTAATAATTATATTAGGAATTGCTTTAACCGTGACAGGATGCTCGATAAAAAAAGATGAAATTGATGGAGCCCAAATATATACTACGGTATATCCTGTTAATTATTTAGTTAAAGAATTATATGGTGATAATGCTGAAATATCTAGTATTTATCCTGCGGATTGCGATATAGATAGTTATAAACTTACTACTAAACAAATTAAGAATTATGCTAAAGGTGATATCTTTATATATAATGGATTAACAAGTGAAAAAGAAATTGCTAAAGACTTAATCAATGAAAACTCTGATCTATATATTATGGATGTAGCTAATGGTTTAAAATTAAATAATGATATTACTGAGCTTTGGCTTAGCCCAAATAATTACTTAATGCTTGCTAAAAACATTAAAGATGGATTAGCAGAAAAAGTTAATAATAAGTTCACGATAGATAGTATTGAAGCTAAATATAAAGATTTTGAAGAAAGAATATCCCTTATGGATGCTTCTCTACACTCTTTAGGAAAAACTGCCAAAGAAAATAATAGTGCTATAGTGGTTTCAAATAGTACATTTAAATTTTTAGAAACATATGGTTTTGAAGTTATCGCTTTAGACGAAGAATTAAAAGATACTAAAGTAGCTACAATTAAATCTAATTTTCAAAGTTCTAAATATAAATATATTTTATCTTTAGATACTGATAAAGATAATGATTTAGTTAAAGATTTAATAGATAATAATAAAGCTGAAAAAGTTGTAGTTAACTCACTTACTATTTCTAATAATGATTATTTTAATGAAATGAATACTTTTATTGAGAATTTAAAAAAGATTGTAACTGATTGACAAAAAGACTACTATTTAGTAAAATTAATTAGTAGCTTGGTATGGAGTAGTACTCAAGAGGCTGAAGAGGCGCCCCTGCTAAGGGTGTAGGACGGGTTTTCTGTCGCGAGAGTTCAAATCTCTCCTGCTCCGCCATTTAGTTATAATTAAAAGTCTTGAAGATAATTCAAGGCTTTTTTATTTAATTAAATGAATAAAAAAATACCTAATAATAGATAGGTATTTTATTTTTAAATTTGGTGACCCGTACGGGATTTGAACCCATGAATCCATGCGTGAAAGGCATGTGTGTTAAACCGCTTCACCAACGGGCCAAATGGTGGGCCTGGGGGGACTTGAACCTCCGACCTCACGCTTATCAGGCGTGCGCTCTAACCAGCTGAGCTACAAGCCCACATCAGTTGTACTTATTCATTTTATCTTAAAAATAGTATAAATGCAACTATTTTTTGACTATTTTTACTATTATTTTATCTTTTGACATCTATAGCTAAAAAGAAAACTAGGTTATGCACCTAGTTTAGTTTTGTTATTTCTTTAAAATGGTAGAATCCATTATCTACATTAAAGGTAATTTTATATTTTACCCCACTATCAGTAGCAATTTTATCAAGATCACTATCTGCCGGAGAGCTATTAAATGTTGCAACTTCTTCACTCTTAGTTTCATCTTTATATATTTTATATGGCGCCTTAGCTATTGTCATATCATTTTCATCAGCAGTTGGTACAACGTATACGTATCCATATGTTATTGTGTTATTTGTTTTTTCAATAACTACTCTATGATAATATGGATCGGATTCAAAACTTATACCTCCACAGCCTCCAACTTCTACATAGCCATTTCTTGAATCATTCCAAGATAATGAAGCACACGCATCAGTTTCTTTAAGCTTATGATTATAAGAATAATTATTGCCATATAAATCATTTAACAGTTCTTTTATTTCAGCTTCAGTATATGCTTTATTAAAGTCATAGATATCACTTCGTTTATTATATAAATATTGGTAAATTGCTTCTGTTAAAAGATAATCTGGAAGTGCGGATGCTGTTATGGTTTTAGCACCATCTTTAAATAGCTTGTAAATTACTCTACCTGTAGCATATGATAATTCATACATAAGGGCATCGTCCATATTTTTTAAGCCATTTTTATAGCTATTTTCTTCAATCTTTTTAATTTCTTCTTTCTTATCTTCGATTTCTTCGATATGATCATCGACTTCTTTTTCCACTTCGCCCGTAACTAACTTTTCTTTATCTTTATAATCTTTAATACTATCATTAACCATATCTTTTAGTTCATCTTCATCTAAATCATAATTAAAGTCAGTAGTATTATCTTCAACTTCAGGCTCTACAAAAGTTTCATCATATTTAGATATTTCAATATCATTACCATCTTCATCTTTTACGGTCTTTTTATCATCTTCACTAAATGTATAATTATCTTCAGTATTATCTTTGATGCCATCACTTACTTTTTGATAAACATCTGTTTCATCATCAGCAGTATGAAGATAATAATCATATTCCTCTTCTTCAATATTATATAAGAATTCAATATCCGTAGGATCTTCATATACTTTAGAATTTACTTTATCATCTTCAATATAGTACACATTAGAATAAGTTTCATCATTCTCTTCATATGATATAACCATTACAGGGTCTTCAATACCTTCGATATCATAAAAACCAAGTTTACCATCTTTAATTTCATCCGGTAGGCCAGCATCCTTTTGTTTATTATCATTTACAATATCTTTTAAGAATACATAATAGGTATTACCCCATACTTCTTTAATCTCATCATCATCTTTAATATTATCTTTATATTTATCAAATGATTTGGTAACAATTATAAGACCACCAACTACTAGTAAAATAAGGACCGCTATTACAGAAATACAAATAATAATCGGAGCTTTGCTCTTTTTCTTATCAGCATTTTCATTTTCTGAATCTTCTTTAGATGTTTCAATAACTTTTTCAGGCTCCGAATCTGGATCTTTAACCTCTTCTTCAGTTACAGGTGGTTCTTGTACATCTTCTTCTATCTCTTCTGTCTCTTGTGAAGCTTTCATTCTTTCTTCTAGCTCTTTTTTCTTTTTTTGATAATCGGTTTTAGTAATTAATTTTTCTTCAAGCATTTGCTCAAGTTCTTCAAGTTCTTTCATTTATAATCTACATCCTTTCTAATACTTTTTGTTTTTGTTCATCATATTCTTTTTTAGTAATAGTTTTTTCGTCGTATAAAGCTTTATACTTTCTTAAGGTTTCAATTGGACTTTCTTCCACTTTCCTATTTTGACCTTCAGAATTACCTAGCTTTACGCAGCGATAAATTATAGATACTACTATAAAGATTATTCCAATGACTATAAGGATTATTCCTGAAATCATAAATGAATAATATAAATAATCATAAACTGGTATAATGGATAAATTCAAATGACTTACAGCAAGCCCTAAAAAACCAATACCCAATAAAGTTAATACTATACCAATAGTTAGAAATATTGCGAAATTTCTATTGATTATTTTCCTTTTATCACTTTCCACACTTCATACTCCTTTTCTACTCTTTAATAATATAATTTTATTAATTAACTTGTCAACGTTAATATTTAAAAACTTCAGAAAAAATCTGAAGTATTTTATTTTGCTTTTTGACATTTATCGCAATAATAACTAGTTCTACCGCATATCTTTTCCTTAGTTATCTTATTACCACACGTACATACTTCTTTGGTATGAACATGAAGATAATTTTGATATTCACCCTTTACACCTAAAGATGATGTATAACTCCTGATGGTTGTTCCTTTATGCTCAATAGCACTATTTAAGACTTTTTTAGCTCCTTTTAAGATGTTTTCGCAGTCTTTTAAGTCAAGATTACATCCAAGGACATTTGGCCTTAATTTGGCTTCATAAAGTACCTCATCAGCATAAATGTTGCCAAGCCCTGCGATATACGATTGATCAAGAAGTAATCCTTTAATAGGAATATTTTTATTATGAATCTTTTCATATAAATATTCAGGCTTAATATCGCTATTAGCATCAGGGCCAATATTAGCAAAATAATCATTATATTCATCTTTATCAATAAGCTTCATTCGTCCAAATTTTCTAGTATCATTGTATATCAAAAGACAATCATCAAGCTCAAAGGCAATATGATCATGCTTTTCTAACTTGGAATCTTTAGCTTTAACAAAGTATTTACCTTCCATTCTTAAATGACTAATTAAATAATAATCTTTAGTTTCAAATACTAAATATTTGGCTCTTTGCTTGATATCAACAAATTCTGTTCCAATAAGTTTATTTTTGAAATCTTCAATATCATTTTCAATTATTTTTCCATATAATATTTTTATATTCTTTATCCTTTTATGTAATACTTGTTTTTTTAAAACTTCTTTTACTGTATAAACTTCTGCAAGTTCTGGCATAAAAACCTCCTTTATTTAGTAGTATACCAGTTATCTCCAGTATCACTACTAACTTTAAGTGGAACCCTCAAATCTACAATATGTTCCATTGTATCTTTTACTATATTTGTAACCTTATCAAGTTCTTCTTTCTTAACATCAAATATAAGTTCATCATGAACTTGGAGAACCATCTTACTTTGAATGTTCTCTTCTTTAAATCTATCGTATATCTTTATCATAGCCATTTTAATAATATCAGCTGCCGTACCTTGAATCGGAGCATTAATAGCCATTCTTTCACCACTTTGCCTAATCATATAGTTAGAGCTAGAAAGTTCATCAATAACTCTTTTTCTCTTAAATAAAGTAGTAACATATCCTAATTCTTTAGCCCTTTTAACAGTATTATCCATATAGCTTTTTACTTCTGGATAAAGCTCATAATATTTATTAATGAAGTATGTCGCTTCACTATTTGATATTTTAAGATTATCCATTAAGCCATAACTGCTGATACCATAAACAATACCAAAGATAACAGCCTTGGCTTTAGAACGCATTTCTTTAGTAACATCTTTAAGCTCAACACCATTAATATCAGCTGCGACTTTAGCATGAATATCACCATCTTCTTTAAAAGTTTCAATCATATGCATGCATCCTGTAACATGTGCAAGAACTCTTAATTCTATTTGTGAATAATCACAACTTAAGAATAAATCATTTTCAGGAATAAAAGCTTCTCTAATCTTACGTCCTAACTCTTCTCTAACTGGTATATTTTGTAAATTAGGTTCTATTGAAGATAGTCTTCCTGTTCTAGCTACTGTTTGCTTAAATATAGTATGTATTTTATTATCATCTTTAATATAATTTTGTAAGCCATCAAGATAAGTTGTTTTAAGCTTATTTAGAGTACGATATTCTAAAATTAAATCGATGATTGGATTAATACCTCTTAAATTTTCTAAAGTTGCTACATCAGTTTTATAACCTGTTTTATTCTTCTTGCCATGGGGAAGTCCAAGTTTTTCAAATAAGATTTCTCCCAGTTGCCTTGGTGAAGATATATTAAACTCTTCCCCGGCCTCTTTATAAATTTCTTTGGTAATTTCTTCAAGCTTAATACTAATTTCTTCATCTTGCTTCTTCAGAACATTTCTATCTGCCTTAACACCATTTTTTTCCATACTATATAATACCTTTATTAAAGGCATCTCGATATTTTGATATAAATCATAC
Source organism: uncultured Bacilli bacterium (assembly GCA_947586825.1). Lineage (GTDB taxonomy): Bacteria > Bacillota_I > Bacilli_A > RF39 > UBA660 > UBA6448. The sequence goes on from CANPXU010000006.1 coordinate 28,064, forward strand.
ATGTCTTCATCTTTAAGCTTATTTAGTAAGGTATCATTTATCTCATAAATAAATTTAGCACATAAACAAATATTATTAGCCATTTTATCTTGGTTATCTTCTTTTATTAAGTTTTGCCAAAACTCGATATGATAATCAAAAATGGTACCAAGACTGGCAATATCATCTTTGGTATTATAGTTAAGTATATAACTAGAAAGCATAATATCATCATGACATAAAGTATCAATTCCAAGATATAAATTCTTTTTATAATCATGAGTTATAATTTCTTTATCTTTCAATGCATCCTTAAGTAATTCAAGATGATTTTTATCAAAGAAATAACAGTATTTGCCATCATATACTGCAGCACCAATTATAGAAGATTTTGTATATATGTCATCATTCGTTTGAACATACAGTGATACTTTATCACCCAAAATAATATTAATATCATCCGAAACATCAATGTGTTTAACTTTTTGGCTAGCATTAGAATTTAAGTTTTTAAGAAGTGAAGAAAATTCATATTCATTATAAATATCTCTAAGTTTATCAATATCGGGTCCAGTGTATTTTAAATCGTTTAGCTTAATATCAAGCGGAACATCTTTATATATAGTAGCAATTTCTTTAGACATAAATGCATTTTCTTGGTCATTAACAAGTTTATCATGGACACTACCCTTAATACTATCAATATGGGCATAAATGTTATCAAGAGTATGATATTCTTGTAAGAGCTTTAAAGCTGTTTTTTCTCCTATGCCTTTGACTCCTGGAATATTATCAGAGGCATCACCCATTAAAGCTTTTAAATCAATAATCCGAATAGGATCTATACCATAATCTTTTTTAAAAGATTCTTCATTATAGCGAATATAATCGGTTTGTTTTAATAGCTTAATATCGGTTTCAAAATTAATTAATTGTAATAAATCTCTATCACTAGATACTATAGTAGCATTAAAATCTTCGTCTTCTTCACATTTTTTAACTAGAGTTCCTATTATATCATCAGCCTCATATGGTTCTAGTTCTAAATATTTAATACCCATGGCTTCAAGAAACTTACGAGCAATTGGCATTTGCATAATCAATTCTTCAGGAGTAGCATTTCGCCCTTCTTTATAAAAAGCATATTTTTGCTTACGAAAGTTTTTACCAACATCAAAAGCTACAGCGATATAGCTAGGGTTTTCTTCAGCAATTATTTTGTTCATCATATTAACAAATCCATATAATGCATTAGTAGGGACTCCCTTACTATTTTTCATTATATTTCCCGTATAAGCTGTAGCAAAATAACTACGAAACATCAAATTATTACCATCTATTAAAACAATCTTTTTCATACTTTCTCCTATATAATTTATTATACCACGGAACCACTCAACAATAGGCAAAATAAAAAAGTAACTATATCATTAATCAATAGTTACTCTTATTTTTAATCATCATATACAAAATCACTTGGTTTGAATAGATCTTCATCTGTAGGCTCAAATTTATCATCTTTTCCAGTTTTAATTGAGCCAATATCTTTTACACAAGTAAACCATAAAGTATTAGCTTTTATATTTCCGTCATCATCTAATCTAAAAGTATATGGGACTCTTTCATATACAATTGATAATGAGTCGCCTTCTAACAATCTGTATTTATTGCTTGATAAATCAAGTTTTTGGTCAGTTCTAAAACAAGGAGTCTTAGTTTTTTTAACATACAATGTATTTTTTGAAACTGCATATTGATTGGCATAATCGCTTTCTTGGATTTTGGCAATTCGAGTAGCCGTTATATCAAGTATATTATTATTAATTAGATCATTAATATCTGACAAAGAATGAATATCTTGTAATAAATAATCAGTAACGGCATAATACGATTCGTCACTACCATCAACGATTAATTCTCCATCGCCAACTTGAATATCACCATCAATTATATAAGCGATTAAAAAATTATTGTATAGAGCTTGTTTTAATTCTTCTACTCGAGAATTTTCATCAATTTCAGTAGTAGAATTATTGCTCTCATTATTGGTATTTGCAACTTCTTTGTTATCAGGCTTTTTAATTACATATAAGTAAATATTGATACCTAATAATATTACAAATATAACTGTCAAAACAATGATTACTAAATATTTAACATTTAATTTTTTATTCATAAATAGTTATCCTTTACTAAAAAATGGAGAATTAATTTTCTCCATTTTCATTATTATCTTCAGGTACATTGCCTTCGTTTGATTCATCAGTAACACGATTATCTAAAGCTTCTTGTACATCGTTTGGAAGGTTATCTGGAGAATAAACATCTTCAGCTCCCGTATTTGTATAGCTTATAGCCTCGGAACAATTGAACCATAAAGCTCTAGCCTTAAGATCATTATTTGCATCATAATATACTTGATATGGAACGTTATCATAAACAGCATATATATTATCTTCATAATTTCTATATACTATTTTGCTTTTATCTAAAACACCAAATGGAGAAACAGTGCAACCATTAGTTGTTTTACTAACATAAAGTGTTTTTCCGTTAGAAGCATATTGATTAGCGTATTCACTGTTCATTAGTTTATTAATTCTAACAGCAGTAAAATCATCTACATTGTCATCTATTAAGTTTTTTAAGTCTTCTAGAGTATGAATATCTTTAAGAAGAGGATCCGTTACAGCGTAATATACTGTAGGATCTCCTTCAATGATTAATTCGCCATCTCCAGTTTGGACATCATCAGAAAGCATATAACCAATTAAGAAATTATTATAAAACAAGTCTTTTGCCTCTCGCTCTACATTTAAGCTTTCCTTTTCGCCATCTTTTTCAGATGTTTTATGTGTTATTTTATATGTCAAAACAGAAATACCAGCAACAATAATAATAAGGAGAATTATTATGCCAATAAGTATTATAAGCTTATTTTTATTAATTTTTCTTTTTCCATTATTCGTTTTCATTTAACTTATCTCCTTAATTATTTTAATACACTATAATATATTGTTACTTCATATTGATAGTAATAATATGTTTGTGAACATGTACGTTCGCATAGTCCAGTACGAGAATTGTAATATTCACCATAATCACAATAATAGCATCTTGAGCCACTTAAATAATCACCATAATCACAATAATAATCTAGATATTCTCTACCACTACAGGTTGCCTCATAATTTCCATCCCAATAGCAGTATGTATCGCATCCTGCCCAAGTATCTGTAAGAGCTCCGTCAGCACAAGGTTCTTTAGGATCTGGATTACAATTGAACCAATCCATTCCTCCCTTACGATGCCATCCTGATGGGCAGCTTGTAGAAGGGTCTTTTCCTTGATACCTAACCCATTTTCCACTTACACATTTAAGGAAATTATGTTCCTCGGGATTCGAGTGCATTATATACGGACTAGTTCGACTTGCTACACACATATTACCACTTGGAGTTGCATTAATTCCACATAAATATCTTCCCGTACAAGCCCATTGAGAAGCTGCGCTATAGTAATGTGAACTATCCGTACATGTTGTAGTATAAGAATCTCTATATCTAGTTCCATTAGAAGCAGTAGCATAAGCATATGATCCAGATAAATAAGCACTTACTCGACCATTGTCTACATAATAATCAGTAATTTCAACAGCTCCCGGAATTCTTTTACTATCAGAAATAGTACTACTAGATTCACTATATAAAGTCATCGTAGTAGATAATTGTTTAACTAAGTTCTTTACAGTTACTGAAGAGTAATTCCAGTTTCCTGCAGCATCCACTACGTGGAAGTAATATGTAACATTTGAATTTGCCGTATAAGTATAAGATATTTCTCTATTAGTAGCTGTTATTCTATTAAAGCTTGATGGTCTGCTTGCACTTGTTGTAAAAGCATAACCAACAATTCCTGATTTGCTATCTGTTGCAGTACCTTTTAAAGTAGAGCTTCCACGATAGCCACTTTGAGTATCAACTAATCTAACATCATCAATAGCTCTATCTATATTATCAACTTTATAGGTAGCAGTACCAACATTTCCTACAGCATCCATAGCATGCAAGTAATATTCACCATTTGATGTTGCCTTTGTTGGACATGTCACATTATATAAATTGGTTGTTCTTGTTATAGATTTCCATTGTGATGAGCCTGCAGCTGGGGCATTTTTTGATGAAGAGCAAACATATGCTACAATTCCTGATTTTAAATCTTGAACTGTACCAGATAATGTTACCTCAGTTGAATATGTTCCATTACTTGGGCTTCCCGTAAGTGTAACAGTATCTAGAACGCCATCTATGTTATCAATTCTAAGAGCGCCATCACCATTTGATGATAAATCTACGACATTAGTATTTCCAACTACGTCTTTAACCCATACATATAGGTATTCGCCCTCTTCCATAGAAGATAGGTTTTTAGTAACATTAATTTTATCAGTTTTCTTACCAACAGGACTTACTTGAACCCATGTACTTGGTTCTGTTTTATTATCAAATGAGATTTGATATCCAAGAATCCCTGATCCTGCATCGCTTAATTCAAATTGTAAAGACTTATTTGGTGACCAATCCTCAGGCTTATTATCAACAAAATTAAATACTTTTGGAGGTTCTCTATCAATTCTTACTTTAGCATAAGCAGTATATTTTCTACCACCTACAGTTACAGTTACTTGATATATATCATCTACATATTTATTATCTATTGTAAGTTCTTTTTCTGAATATGTTCTATCTGGAGCAAGCGGTGATGTCCATTTATATTCAGCAGTACCTAAATCTAAATCTACAACCCCTGTTGCTGCTACAGATAATGTTATTCCCTCTTTGAACCAATAGTCATTAGGCATGTCGTTTTTGCTTCCGGAAGCGCCACTACTTGTTGAATATTGAATTTTAATAGCTTCATCACTTAATAATGTCATATCACAAGTAGGATTTTCATTTTCACTAAGTGTCGCTTCACCATTTTCAAAATTAATGATTTGGCAGTTTAATGATGAATTATCACGAGGATCATAAATTTGTTTTGTTTCATCATCAGCATCAATCATTCCCTTATCAATAAGTGTTTGAACGAACATCTTATTTATTCCGGTATCTTCAGCATAACTTTCAGCAGCTGTCTTGATTGTGGTTGCTAAATTAACATATTCCCTTTCATTTACTTTACTTCTTATCGTTGAAACAGAAACAATCGCAAGAGTAGCTATTACAGCAAGTATAACGATAACAGCTATCAACTCTATTAGGGTAAAACCTTTTCTATTACCCTTTGTGCTTTTTAGTGTCTTCATTTCTTCCCTACCTTATTATTCTATTTAATTCTATCACAAAAACTTTACAAAAGTCTATATAATTTTTAAAAATACGTTCATCTTTTGAATGAACGTATTTAATTATAAAAGTATAGTTTTCTTCTTTTATTGATTTATCTAATCAGGATTATAAACTGAATCTTTTGTAATTTCTGTATTTGAAAAATTATCTGAGCAAGCAAACCACAAAGTATAAGCTTTTAAATTATTTTCATCATCATAATATCCTTGAAAAGGAACTGTATCATATATGGCATATATATTATCGTCAATTTTATTATATTCAATTTTATCTTTATCAAGAGGTTCATTTTCATTAATAGCGCAAGGAGAATCCATTTTTTTTACGTATAAAGTATCTCCAGAAGAAACATATTGATTTGCATATGCACTCTCCATTAGCTTTCTAGCTCTAATAGCAGCTTCATCAAATAAATTATTATCAATTAAGCTGTATATGTCACTTAATGAATGAATATTTTGCAAACGAGAATCAACAACAGCATAATACACATTAGGATCCCCTTCGATGCCAAGAGTTCCTTCACCTATCTCAACATCACCTTCTAGAATATATGAGATCAAATAATTGTTATATAATAATTCTTTAGCTTTCCCCTCTTCTTTTAAGGCTGGCTTATTTTCAGTTTTATTACTATCATTATTTTTGTTTTTAATTTTATTTACGCTTAGAATTACAACTCCAATTGCAACTACAAGAAATACTACAATACAACTAATAATTATTGCCATATTAGCTTTGATTTTCTTTTTTTTATTGTTCATAACTATTTGCAACTCCTTATTTATTTTAATACATAATAGTAAATTGTTATATCATATTCCCAGTAATCATACCATTGCTTACAAGAATATTCACACAATCCAGTCCATGAATTATATACAGAACCATAATCGCAATAATAACATCTAGAACCAACTAAATAATCGCTTCTATCAGAGCAATAGTACTCAGGAGATGTTCCTCCAGGACAAGATGCCCTATAATCACCTTCCCAATAGCACATTGTTTTACATCCTGTTTGGCCAGCATCTTTATCTCCGTCTTTGCAAGTTGCCGATGATCCAGCGCCAAAACATCCATACCAGTCTTGGCCACCTTCACGTTTATAGTGAGTGGAACAATATGTACTAGCATAGCTACCACCAGTTTGCTTCCATTCGCCGTTTCTACACTCAAATTCTTGATATACCGTAGGGCAACTTCTTATTTCATAAGAATCTGATAAATAATAACTATTTCCACAGGAATCACTCCTATATTTATCTTCTGGTTTACACCATCCGTCACTTGTTGGAAATCCACCATTGCTACAGTCATAGCCTCTTCTACAAACCATATCATAATCAGCATAATAACTATATGAACTTTTTGTACATGTATCAGGATTCCAATCTTGCTGAGCATATCCTCCAGATGCAGTATAATAAACATATGATCCTGATAGTGATGCACTTACACTTCCCATACTTGATCTTGTTCTAGTTATTTCCACTGCACCAGACAAGTAAGCATTATCACTGATAACACTACTTCTAGTACTATATAACGTATCAGTATAGCTTTTTTCAACAACAACATTTCTAACAGTTATAGAATCATAATCCCAGTTTCCTGCTGCATCAATTACGTGAAAGTAATAAGTCTTATTCGAATTAGCAGAATAAGTATAAGATATTTCTCTATTAGTAGCTGTTATTCTATTAAAGCTTGATGGTCTACTTGAACTTGTCGTAAAGGCATAACCAACTATTCCTGATTTACTATCTGTTGCTGTACCTTTTAAGGTTACACTTGTACGATAGCCACTACCTGTATCAACTAATTTAACATCATCAATAGTTCTATCTATATTATCAACTTTATAGGAAGCGGTGCCAACATTTCCTACGGCATCTATAGCATGTAAGTAATATTCACCATTTGATGTTGCTTTTGTCGGACATGTTACACTATATTCATTTGAAGTCTTAGTTATTGTTTTCCATTGTGATGAGCCTGCAGCTGGGGCATTTTTTGATGAAGAGCAAAAATAAGCTATCGCTCCTGATTTTAAATCTTGTATTTTGCCTGATAAAGTTACCTCAGTTGAATATGTTCCATTACTTGGACTTCCCGTAAGTGTAACTGAATCAAAATTTCCATCTATGTTATCAATTCTAAGAGCACCATCACCATTTGATGATAAATCTACGACATTAGTATTTCCAACTACGTCTTTAACCCATACATAAATATATTGTCCCTCAGATAAAGAAGATAAATTTTTAGTAATACTTACATTTTCGTTATTCTTACCAACAGGATTTACTTGAACCCATGTACTTGGTTCTGTTTTATTATCAAATGTAATTTGATATCCCATAATACCAGAACCAGTATCACTTAAGTCAAATTTTAAAGATTTATTCGGTGACCAGTCTTCAGGTTTAGTGTCGGCAAGATTAAATACTTTTGGTGGTTCTTTATCAATTCTTACTTTAGCATAAGCAGTATATTTTCTAGTGCCCACTGAAACAGTTACTTGATATATATCATCTACATATTTATTATCTATTGTAAGTTCTTTTTCTGAATATGTTCTATCAGGAGCAAGTGGTGATGTCCATTTATATTCAGCAGTACCTAAATCTAAATCTACAACTCCTGTTGCTGCTACAGATAATGTTATTCCGTCTTTAAACCAATAATCATTTGGCATATCATTTTTGCTTCCAGTACTGCCATTTAATGAATATTGAATTTTAATAGCTTCATCACTTAATAATGTCATATCACAAGTAGGATTTTCATTTTCTGTAAGCGTTGCTTCACCATTTTCAAAATTAATGATTTGGCAGTTTAATGATGAATTATCACGAGGATCATAAATTTGTTTTGTTTCATCGTCAGCATCGAGTTTTCCTTTGTCAATAAGAGTTTGAACAAACATCTTATTAACGCCAGTTTCTTCAGCATAGTTTTCCGCCGCTGTCTTGATTGTGGTTGCTAAATTAACATATTCCCTTTCATTTACTTTACTTCTTATCGTTGAAACAGACCCTATTGCAATAGTTACTATTACAGCAAGTATAACGATAACCGCTATTAACTCTACTAGGGTAAAACCTTTTTTATTACTCTTTGTTACTTTTTGCATTTTCATATATTCACTACCTTACTCTATTTTTATTCTAACAAAAAATTTTCACAATAGGTTGAAATTTTATTAACCCTCAATATTTTCTTCATTTTCTTCGGGATTTTCTTCTTCAGTATTAATATCAACTGTAAGATCTACAGTATCAATAGTTACATTTTCATTATTAATAACAGATACTACATTATCACTTTCTTCAAAAGAAATATCTAAAGTATCATACTTTTTATCATAATATAAATTTATATAATCTTTGCTATAAATTCTTACCATAAAATCAGTCGTAATTAATGCATTACTATTATTTAGTAATTTAATTACTTTGAAATCTTCAGGTATTTTTTTGACACCTTGGTAATCAAGAACAGAATAGTTTCCTAAATCAGTTTTTGTATATATTGAATCATTATCATATCCATATATTGGGTCAGCAAGTTTAGCAGATAATTCGTTTTGCGTCTCATCTATCAAATAATATGAATTATCTTTTTCTACAATAAGTTTGTTTATATTAAGCTTACCTTCATCATCATAATCACCATCTATTAAGCCCATATAATCATATATGGGATCAATTACAAATGAACCAGAATTAGGATCAAATAAACCATATTTTAAATATTCATCTTGAAGTATTAAAAGTCCCCCGCTTATACCAACGCCATAATTTTTTATGCTATTAATATTAAGAACAACAGAATTGTCTTTAAGCCAGTAGTAATATATTTCATTACCATCTTGCACAAAAGCAAAGCTACCATTATAAACTGGTAAATTAGTTCCTTCACCATTATAATGCATATTAACATCATCATCTATTGATGTAACAGCATGATCACAATTATTAGCATTCTTACATTCATAAACACCAATTAAAACATCATTTTCATCATAAAAATATAATTTGCCATCTTTTTTAGGTAAGTGCTTTGGATTATCTCTATCCAAAATACTACTATTATGTTTATGGACTCCATATATAGTAGCAGGAACAAAGAAGATAAGAAGAATGATTAAAATTGGTAAAACAAAATCATTCCTCTTCACTATTATCCTCTTTGTTATCTTCAGGCTTATCATCACTACTTTCAGAAGATACTTTCTTGCCTTGACGATCATATTTATAAGTAAGGTCTTTATTATCAGCAGTTTTAATTACAATGGTGTAACCATTATCACTTACTACTGATATACTTGTATACTTAATTGAGCTTAAATCTAAATCTTCATCAAGGATTTTTTCAGCATCAGCTGTATAAGGGTATAAATTTAATTTATTGCCTGTAACGCCTACTAATAAATCAGATTCAAGTTTTACATAGTCTAAATCAGATATAACTATCTTTCCTTCTTCATTATAGACAATGTACTTTTTAGCTTTATTAACAACGAAATTGCCATATGAATAATCCGTTATAGGATATTTACTTCTTATCTTTTCATTATCAATGTTTAAATCATCAAGAGGAACTAAATGATAATTATCATCTTGAACTAATAGATAATCATTTTTAAAGAATGAAATCTTGTCATATATAAAATCTAATTTTTTAGTAGCAGAATTATTATTAATTTCAATAACACCATATTTATTACTACTTGCACTTAAAGCATATACATACTCATCTAAACTATCAACATGAGTAATATCTGCAAAACGTTTAGTAATATCTACTTTATAATATGTGCCCAGTACTTTAGCATTTTCTATATCCGTTATAACAATCTTAGGAGTTTCTTTAAGTTCTGGATCGGCATCCTTTATAAAGACATATTTCTTATTTATAATTGGTAAATAACCATTTTCTTTGGTATCATTTACAATATTTTCTGCTTTAGCTACATAACAATTAGTAAGCTCTGTAGTAGATTTTGTAACTACATTTTCATGAGAACAAGTATAACTTCCAATCAAATCAGTTTTCTCACTGTCAGAATAGAAGAAAAGCGAACCGTCAAAATAATTAACATATGGAAGAGTTTTACTAATAACACCTTCATAAACATTTAATTCTTTTTCTTTACCATTTATATCGACTATGATTTTACCATCAGTAGTAGAAAGCTTATAAGGAGATTTCGTTTCTTTATAGTTATTTTTATTATCAAATACATAAGATGGACGATATTCTTCGGATTTTAATTTAATGCCTGTTTCTGTTAATTTAAATAATGTATTATCATAAGCATAAATTCTGCCGCCTTTAATAAGGAATACATAGCCATCTTTAAAATCGATATATTCAATTGAATCATCCTTAATTAATGCACTACCTTTATAATCATAAAGGGTGTATTTATCATCGAAATATAAAGATATATATTTAGCATCAAATTTACGAATATCTCCGTTTAATTTAGCACTAATAACTTCATTACTATCATTTATTAAGAAGGAAGTATTACCATCTTTAGCTACGAAAGTATCAGTGCTTTCAATTATTCCTAAATAATCATAACTTGCTTTAATTAATTCAGAATATTCTTTACCTTCAAAAGATAATAAACCATATTTGCCATCTTTATCTTTAAATACTACATATTCTTCATCAACATTACCTGTCTTGATAAGCTCATACTCACCAGTTGTCTCTTCTTCCTTCATATCATATAAAGCAATCTTCCCATTATCAAATACAAAGGCATATCTATCAGAAATGACTTTAGAGGTTCTTGTTATCTCTTCACCTTTAAGATTAACGTATTCAGCAGTATCAAAATCATCTTCATTAGAAAGTTCAGCAAGATAACACTTATTAACATCTTTATCTTGGCATTCATATTTGCCTATTTCTTCATCATCTTCATTTAAAAATATTAGAAAGCCATTTTGATATTTATAGTTTCCTTTTTCAATCGTAATAGTTTCTTCGGGATCAAGAATTTTCTCTTCATCTTTTTTAAATACAAAGAAATATAAAAGTAATCCGGCAATTATTAGCACAATTAAAATTGGCACAACAATGATTGCAATTTTACCACCTTTTGGTAAATCATGCCACTTTTCTTTAAAACTCTTTTTCTTATGTACATCTTCTCGTTTAGGCAGAGGTTTAACCTTAAGCTCTGTATCAGAAACTTCTTTAGCCTCGGAAGGTTCCATTTGTTCGGCATCCTCTTCAGGATTATTAAGCTCAATTATCGTATTTTGATCTTTAATTTCTTCAGTATCATTCATATTTTCCATATCCATATTTGGCATTATATCACTTCCCTATTTTCTCTAAAGATTATATCAAATAATTATATATGTGTAAACTTAAATAAACTTTTTTTCGAAAAATAAAAAGCACAATTAAGTGCTTATAATTTATTTTCTAGTCGTATCTATTTGCTCTGTCAAAGATTTTAAATAAGCTTTAAAACAAAGGTTAACACCTTTCGCTTCCGCTAAGAAAGGACAGTAATAATGATCGTCATGTATGTGGCATGCCGTATCAGCATCAAGATTATCATCTTTATGAAAAGATTCACACCATGGCATGGCCGGTTGAAGCCATATTACTTTCTTGCCAGTTTCTCTAGCTAGGGCTTCTTGTGTGATAGCTTCAGGGCTATCCGAAATTAAAACAATTTGCTCAATATTATAACTTTTTTCGAGTTCATTAACATATGACACAGTTTTAGATAAAAGAGGTGTGCCATCAAAGTTACACGTTCTTTCCCAAGCCCCAAATCCTTTTGAACGATCAATATCAAGGCACCATTTATTAAGCAACGTCTTACCTATAAGACCAAAGGGATTATTTTGACAACTAATCATACCGCTTTCATCTTTTTGACCAATAGCTTCAATCATACAGGCATCGGAAATTGCCCCAGAAATATGATTTTCCCATGTAAAGTCACCAGCATAACGATCAACCTCTGGATAGCTAACATCCGTGATTATGGAAAGAATCATTGTAGCATTTCCGGCTTTCTGGCCAAGCTCTTTAACATTATTTATAAAATCCATAAATGTTTGATAAAATTCTCTTGCATCCTTTTCCGTATAAGTATCCCATAAAGTTCTTAAATCAACATAAACTAGAATTGCTTTTTCTCTACTCATTATGCCTCCTGCTTAAGAAGATATTATATGGTAAAGTATTAAATAATGCAATTAAATTCCCATAAAATATTCTAAAATAATAGGTCCTAAAATCAAAAGCATAATAAGGGGTATGAAAAATAATACCGATATTATAGATATTTGCGTAGGTATTTTATTTATTTTACCTTTAATATCTAATATTCTCTTATCTGTTAAATATTCAATTTGATTTTCTAAAGTATCAGTAACACTAGTACCATAAGTATAAGACTCGGTTAAATTTAGTAAGATATTATTAACGTTTTTGGATGGTATTCTTTTTTTGGCATCATTTAAAGCCTCAGTCATTGATTTGCCAATTTTAACTTCTTTAAGAACTTCTTTAAATTCTAAAGATATCTCACTATCAATAGCATCACAAGTATTTTCAAGACATACTTTTAAATTATTCTCGGTTTGCAGACTTAATACAAGAATCTCAAAGAAAAAAATAGCTTCTTTTTCTAAATTATTAGCTCTTTTCTTAATTTTAAGGTCTAAAACAAGATAATCATATAAGAAATAGCCTGCTATAGTAACAAATGGAGCAAGCAAATAGCCATAATGCATATAAACCAAACTCAAAACAAATATTAAAAATAAAACGATTAATTTTAACCCTAAGTATGTATTAATATTTGTTTTATCATTAATACCTAATAAACATATTTTTTCTTCCGTTTTCTTAATAGCCTTTTGGGGATAAATGAATTTTATAACATTACTTGTTTTCATACTACATCCACCTTCATTATTTTGCGAATGATGATAATATAAGCAAGATATAAGGTTATTATGATAGCAAATATTACCATACCAGGAACACTGGTAAAAAATACTTTAAAGTAAGATTTATCTAAAATTATCATAAATAAAGCAAAGATAAATGGTATTAAACACAAGAAATTTTTAAGCAGCTTACTAGTGGCGGTTAAAGACTTTAATTCATTTCTAATTTTTAAACGATTGTAAAACCTTTTTTCAATCATATTAAAAACCGTTACCACACTACCACCAGTTTTATTAAGTAAAGATAATGATGATGTAATATATCTTGCTTCTTCTACTTTTACTCTTTCATAAAACCTTTCAAATATAACATTAATATCAAGACCATAATCTAAGTCTTTGGCAATAATCCCAAATTCTTCCTTAATAGGATTAGGTAGTTCATTTTTAATAATTTGCACAGCTTGATAAATATTTTTGCCACTTTTAAAAGCTCCATTCATAATGATAATAGCTTGTAATAATTGTTCTTCAATAATCTTTTGTTTACTTTTATATAATATAATTAGTATTGCATCAAGGGCATAGAAACTAACAACATTAATAATTAAAAAATGCCAGATATTAAAATGAATAGATTTTACTCCTAAAACAATAAAATATAAAAGATTAATAATAAAAGTAATGATAAATTTGCTTGATACATAATCCATGCTTTCATAAGAATCTTTAACAATGTAAGTTAAATATTTATCAAACTTTTGGGAATACCTAGTAAATAAATGATGCTTTTTAAAGAAAGCCGATAATTTAACGGCCATACTTAAGTACATACTTATTAAGTGGTCTATTATTGATACGGTTTCTTCCTTTTTAGGTACTACTTTATATGGTTTAATCCTTTTATTAAGTTTGCAAGATAAATAACGTCTTATAATAAGAAAAGACACTATCACAAAGATAATGCATATAATCAAAACAAATAAAACATTTCTTATTATAATTTGTTTCATTATTTATCCTTTCTTAATATTTAAAGTAATCCTCTACTTCTTTATAGCCATAAGAGATCATTTTATCTAAACACTTAGGACGTAGATGACCCTTAGAGAAGGTACCATCTATTTCTTTATTCTCTGTCAAGCCTTTTTGCATAAAATGATATAAATGATCAAGTTTAATTTCATCATTTTCAAAGCCATTTACTTCGGATATATCGGTTATTTTTCTTTTACCATCAGCAAGTCTATCAACAGTTACAACAAGGTTAATAGCTCCCTCAATATATTCTCTAATTGCTTTAACAGTTAAATCCATATTAGCCATTAAAACCATCGTTTCTAGCCTATGAAGAGCATCTTGGCCTCCATTAGCATGCAAGGTTGTTAAGCTTCCTTCATGGCCAGTATTCATTGCTTGAAGCATATCAAAAGCTTCTTTTCCTCTTACTTCACCAACAATTATCCGATCAGGTCTCATTCTAAGCGAGTTACGTACTAAATCTCTAATTGTTATTTCGCCACTTTTTTCGTAGTTTGTAGTTCTAGTTTCAAGACTTATAACATGAGGTTGAGGAAGTTTTAGCTCCGCAGCATCTTCAATAGTTATAATTCTTTCATCTGGTGATATAAAAGTACTTAAGACATTTAATAAAGTAGTTTTACCTGAACCAGTACCGCCACAGACAATAATATTAAGTTTAGATTTAACTGCTACATCCAAGAAGTGAGCCATTTCATTTGTTAAGGTACCTACTCTTAAAAGTTCATCAACATTATTAAGTTGTTTTTTAAATTTTCTAATGGTTATTACTGGTCCTTTAGTAGAAAGCGGTGGAATAATCGCATTAATACGTGCACCACTTTCTAGTCTTGAGTCGACCATCGGATTATTAACATCAATAGTTCTACCCATTGGTTCTACTATTCTTTGAATAGTTCTTAAAATATGTGCATCATTAATAAAAGATACCGTTTCATCTTTAATTAAATTACCATCAATTTCAATATATATTTCCTTGGGTGAATTAACCATTATTTCAGTTATATTATCATCATCTAAAAGTTCTGTTAAAGGACCATAACCATTTATTTCATTTTCAATTAAGTTATATAAATGACTTCTTTCCATAGTTGATAAGTCATAGCCTTCGATAGCTTTATTTATTTGTTCATTGATAAAAGAGGTAGTATCTACTCCCTCGGGTACTTTGTTATCAATAAGATTTTCAACGATTTTAGTTCTTAGGGTATCAAGTAAATCTTTATCTTTGAAAACATCGTAATCATTAATAGATGATTGGCTTTCTACTTTGTTTTCAAAAGAAAATTCATTCAATAAATTACCTTTCATCTAGGGCCTCCTCTAAATCCTTAATAAGAGTTTCGAAAACTTTATTAACCACAGGATATATCTTAGGCATTTTAGGATCTAAGCTAAGTATTTGACCATCATAAATATATTTATCAATCGTATTAATATGAAATGATGAGTCAATTGTATAATCAATATTGGCTTTAATAGCATTTTTTATATCATATAAGCTATAGTATTTTTTACTTGGATATACAGAATTATTTAGCATTACTTTATAATTAGTTTTTTGAGCATCTTTAAAAACAGTAATTAAATTAGCAGTATTACGAATATCCACTAAATCATTAGACATAACAAGTAAACATAAATCAGTATTATCAAGAATATTTAAGTTATATTCATTTAAGCTATGATTCATATCAACAATTAAAAAATCATAAGAGTATTTAGCTCTTTCCATTATAAGAGGAATAAGTGCTGGCTCAATTTTGCTTCCTACTCTAGGATCCACACAAGAAGCTAAAATATCAATATATTCATTATAACTTGTTACATAATCCTCTATTTTATTAAAAGAATGGGTAATATAATCATCCTCACATGAAGCAATAGTCTTTGAAGGTATTTTTCTAAGCATAGTAGCTATTGCACCTGAAGTATTATCTAAATCAATTAGTAAGCATTTCTTTTGCTTGCGTGCTAAAACGCCAGCTATATTAATGGCCGTTGTCGTTTTACCAACTCCACCTTTAGTAGAGAAAATACAAATACTTTTACCCTTTTTCATCTACATCAACTTACCCTTTTTATCTCTATTTCATCGTTATTTCTGATTGCTTCATAAGTAAAATCTAGGAAGTAATCTTCTCTAATAATACTATCTATTTTAGTTTTAACATGAACTTGCAAATTATTATTTCTTGTTATTTGAAGTTTATCATAATTAATATTATTTTTCTTCAAAAGATTTTTTATATCCTCATCGGAGCATTTATCTAAGCAAGAAGTTAAAATTGTTTTAATGTTACTAGTTATATGATTTTTTTGATACGTTATACTCGCACTTTCTATGGCTCCGGCAAAAACAATCATTATGATAGGAATAAGTAAAATAACTAGTACTAATGCTTGCCCCTTGTTATTCATAGACAACTCTTTTTATTTCGATGGGATAAGGATTATCCATCACGAAATTTAAAAATGGTGAATATAATTCAATATTCTTTCTTAAGTAATAACTTTTCTCCCCATCGGTCGTTACTTCATTAAAAGTGATATCTTCATCCAGTTTATAATCATCATTATCGATAACTTCTTCCATTACATTTTCTAAATAATTTCTTACCTGTATTATTCGCGAATAATCGATTATGGCAAGGATTATTAAAATGAGTACTGGAATAACAATAATAAATTCTACTAATGCTTGCCCCTTATTATTCATCTTTGTTACCTACCATCTTTTTAATTATAAAATAAATTAAATAAAAATACAATCAAAAACGTGCGGGATTAAAGGTTATTTCTAAAGCAACTTGGCTTTGCGTGTTATAGTTTGTTTCAAGTTCTTTTAAAACTTTATTTAGTTTATCATCAAATGTATATTTAATTGTTATTTGAAAATGATAGATATTATTTATTCTAAAGACACTGGCGGGTGTTGGACCGTATATAATGGTTTTATTATCAAGCCGTGGCTCAAGATATTTTTTAATATCTAGTGCTGTTTTAGATGCCAAATCATAATCTTTACTTTTAATAACAATTAAAGTAATATAAGTATATGGTGGATACTTTAGCTTATGACGAATATTCATTTCATATAAGTAAAATTTATCATAATCATTTTCTTTAACTAAATTTAAAACTTTATTATCGGGATTAAAGGTTTGAATGACGACTTCGCCTTGTTTTTTATCTCGGCCTGCCCTACCAGATGTTTGATATAAAAGGGAGAAAGTTTTTTCATTAGCCCTAAAATCTGGTAGATTCAAAGAAGTATCAGCATTGATTATGCCTACCAAAGTAACATTTTTAAAATCTAGTCCTTTTGATATCATTTGAGTTCCAAGAAGTATATCGTATTTATTATCCGCAAAGTCATCAATAATCTTTTGCAAAGAGCCTTTTTTAGTAGTCGTATCTTGATCCATGCGAATGATTCTAGCCTCAGGATATAATTCATTAAGCATCTGTTCAACTTTTTGGGTGCCAACACCAAGATAATTTAAACTATCTTCATGACACTTGGGACATAAATCATCTTTTTTGGTTACATAACCACAGTAATGGCATCTTAAATTATTTGAAGATTTATGATAAGTAAGCGTTATATCACAGTTAGGGCATTTATAAGTATAACCACATGAAGAACAAGTTATAAAAGTGGCAAAACCTCGGCGATTTAAAAGTAGAATAACTTGCTCTTTATTATCTAATCTTTTTTGAATCTTCTCTTTTAAAACAGAAGAAAATAAGTAATTACCTTTCTTAAGCTCACTTACCATATCTACTAAGAGAACTTCGGGAAGCATCATATTATTAGCTCTTTTCTTAAGAGATAATAATTTATATACTCCTTTACCTGCTCGAGCTTTAGCCTCTAAAGAAGGTGTGGCCGAAGATAAAAGCAAAGGACAATTATTATATCTTGCTCTAAAATCAGCCATATCTTTGGCATCATACCTTGGATTAGAATCCTGGCGATAATTCTCTGAATGTTCTTCATCAATAATAATAATGCCCAAATTTTTAAGAGGCACAAAAATACTAGATCTCGTACCAACTACAATTTTAACTTCTTCACGATATATTTTTTGATATTCATCATACTTCTCACCCGGCGTAAGACCACTATGAAATATTGCCACATCGCCCCCGAAACGATCATAAAACCTTTTTACAGTTTGGGTTGTTAAACATATTTCAGGAACTAACACAATTGCAGTTCTACCATTTTTTATGACATCGGAAATCAAATGCATATAAACTTCAGTCTTACCACTTCCGGTAACACCCTCAAGTAAATAAGTATTGTAATTATTTAAATCTACTTCATTATAAGCTTTTTGTTGTTCTTCATTAAGTACAAAAGCATCATTTACCTTATTCTCTTTTTTATCTATCCGATATTTTTGGACCTTTATTTCTTTAATTAAACCTAATTTTTCAAGCGTCTTACTACTTGATGAGTTAATTTCTTTTTTAAGTACGTCCCCATCTTTTAGCATCTCTAAAATAGCTACTTGTTTAGCTCTTCTTTCGTTTTCGATAATATATTTATCTATTTCATTAACGGGTTTATTCAAAGTATAATAAGTATCATATTTATCATACTTACTTTTTTGCTCTTTTATTTTTAGAGCTGAAGGAAGCATAGCTTGGTAGGCTGTTATTAAGGTACATAGAGTTTTTTCTTGCAAATATTTGCCAAGTTCTAATTGCTCCTTATTTAAGTAAATATCTTTATTATCAATTCTAATAACTTCCTTTACATCAAAATCAGGCTTATCACTTGTAAGTTCTAGAACAATGCCAAAAACAATGCCTTTACCAAAAGGCACTAAAACTTTTTGGCCAACCTTTATATCTTCTTTAATATTATCAGGCACAGCATAAGTAAAACATTTATCTAGTGTTTTAATGGGATATTCAATTATTATTCTTGCGTACATATTTAAGTCCTATATTAATACCTATAAATCCCCCGAGAAGGGAAACTAAAATACCAAAAACAAGCGTTTTATGATTATAAAAATACTTAATGGCATCACCTACTCCGGGTATAATTTTAATCATTTTGCCATATATATCGGAAGTTCCTACTTCAACACCATCAGTAAATTTATTATTATCGCCACGTGTTTTATAAAAACCATTATGAACTTCAATAATGCGGTGAGTTACCGTCATACCACTACTATTAAAGCTTATTACATCTCCTACTTCATAATAATCTTGCTTTTTTAATATAACTAAATCCCCTTTTTGAATCGTAGGAAGCATACTTGTTCCCGTATTAACAAATCCAGTAAAATTTAAGAAATAAGGGGTATTACCCTGATTTTTTTGAACATAAAAAGAAAGACATATTACTAAAAAAAGAGCTATTACAACGCTTAATACAGATAGTACTATTCTTATAAACCATTTCATAAAATCATTATCTCACGTGCAAGTAAAAAAAGCTAGTGATAACTAGCTAAATAAAAGTTAAAATATTTGATTTTAAAGACTTTCTTGTATTGTATTATTATTTTCAGCTTTAGATATTAGACTTTCAATAATATTAATAAGGTTATTAACTTCAGGTATTACATTCTTACGAGCTTGAGCAATTTTACTAATCAAATCAAATATTGCTATACCTAAAGAGGTATCAGGGCCACAAGACTTAATAAGATCAAACAAAATTCCTTGATTATTCTCTCCAGCAAGTAAATTAAGAATAAATACTAAATCATCCTCACTTTTAGCAACACTTGACTTTATTTCATGAATCATTATTGAGTCTTTATTCATTATTATCCTCCATACATCCCGTTCTAATAGCTCTTCGTGAATTTAGAACTAATGAAGCAATAGTCTGATGTAATCTTTCTAAAGTAAAGGCCATTTGATCCATTGAATCACAATATTTCATTAAATTATCTTTTGTTTTTTTATTAGTATCATTTTCAAGCACAGAGTTTAAAGTTTCATCTTTCATGCTCTTACGGAAAGTTGTAGCACACGCTCTTAACCTTTTAGGAATTTCAGCCATTGCATTATTTGCATTTTCTGCAATATTACAATTATCTTCGGATAAAAATGCCATTGCCATAGCACATATCACCCCTTCTATCATTACAATATAAGTATAATTAAAAACGGGGTTTATTGTCAATTATAATTTATATTTTTAAAAACATGTATATCATTACATTTTCAGGTCTTATTTTGCAATAAAAACTATAGTCCTTAAATTTTTAGGCACTAGCTTACTTTATATGGCTTGGATTGACTTCCGTCAATGCCTGCGCCACCACTTAATTTTACATCAGATGTGAGATAAAGGACTGGACGCACGCCATACGAGTTGCCGTTGACGCCGCTGTAGGTGCTCACAAACCCCGCGCTGTAGACATATAACGCATAGTTGCTATTCGATGAATGACGCGAAATAGTCCACTCATTAACTCCATTAAATAGCCAATTTGCTTGGCTATTGTTATCATTATCTCTATGTAATTTGGTTGTCCAGTTATCTTTTTTACTTGCAAAGCCATAATCATGTACATACATTAACCCAACCTTGGCTTCAACTGTTGTTCCACTACCATTTTTTATTTCTTGTTTATACGCATTTTGAGCATTTACATTACGTAAGTTTGCGTCTGTTCCTCCTCCTACGTTCCATTTGACTGTTTCTACTTTATTTTGCCAATCCCCTAGTTTTGTCAAATATGCTCCATTTAGAACATTATATAGAGAACTATCTTTCCATGTATTATTTCCACTACTATTCCAATAGAATCCAGGGACGCTTGTATTAGAGCCTTCTATTCTTTTAAGACTAGTATATGAACTGCTACTAGGGGCTGTTCCTGTTGAGTTAATTCCAAGCTCATCTGCAGTAATATACTCAGCCTTTATTATTTTTACTAGTGTTTGTTTGCTACCATTAGATGTAATTACTGGCACTAATCCTATTATTCGATATTTATTTGTTAAAGGACATTGATTACTAGTTCCGTTATTATAAGATTCACTACCATTTCCAAAACATATATAATTATTTGGTTGATTTCCGGCATACCGATACCCATTATCCCCTGCTCCATTTGCAAGTGATGAATCATGATGATAAAGATATCCATCTCCATCAGCAAATTCTGTTTCATTATTTAATGTATTAAGACATTTTACCAAATCAACTTCTCCTACACAGTTGTCAAACACTGATGGCTTTTTTGGAGCAAAATATAAAGTGCATTTTTCTGCTATCCCACTATTAATTTCCACACTATGATTTTCATTATTCCACTTTAATTCTGATGGACTTGTTTTACCATTACATTTGCTATTTTCAATATCCAATTCATAATCTTTATATTCATCACTTAACCAATCTTCACTGCTCCCTGTTACGTTACCCTTGTCGGTCTCAAAAATAAACGATATATTTTTATCATTTATGTTAACTAAATCCTTATCTTTTTCTTTTTTTAAACCAACAATACAAATTATTATTGACAAAATAAGCAATAAAGTAATTGTTATGGTTATTTTCTTGTTCATATGGCCTCCATGTAAATTGACACTTAGTAGTCACTTTTCTACCCTTCATTTTTCTCATTGTCTCAAAAAAAAAAAAAAAAAAAACAAGATTTTCTCGTTAAAATCCTGTTTACATATGTCAATTGACGTTAAGCTATAATATTGTGAAATGTTATTTATCGTTGACACTACATGTTGGACAAATTACTTCACCATTTTTTTCAACTAATAAGTCTTTACATACTGGGCACTTTTCACCTGTAGGTTTATACCAAGATGCATATTTACATTTAGGAAAATTACTACAGCCCCAAAATACTTTGCCTTTCTTCGTAGTTCTTTCAATAACATCACCATCGCATTTAGGACATTTACAAACTACAGTATTTTCTTTAACTTCTTTTTTAATATATTTACACTCTGGATAGTTAGAACAGGCTACAAACTGACCATATTTTCCTTTTCTAATTACTAGTGGATTACCACATTCCGGGCAAGTTTCTCCTGTTTGTTCTGGAGCTTTCTTTTCCATATTCTTAAAAGCATTATCTACAAGCGGAGCAAAACCATCATAAAATTCTCTTAATACTTTAAGATAATCAGCTTTATTTTCGGCTATTTTATCTAGGTCATCTTCCATTTGAGCCGTGTATTTAACATTAACAATAGATGAAAAGAATTCTTGAAGTTTATCCGTAGTTTCAAATCCTACTTCAGTAGGCACAAATTTTTTATCTTCAATATTAACATAACCACGATCTTTAATTGTTGCAATTATCGTTGCATAAGTTGATGGTCTACCAATGCCTAGGCTTTCAAGTTCTTTAATAAGGGAACTTTCAGTATATCTGGCAGGTGGTTTTGTAAAGTGTTGCAATTTATCAATCTTCTTTGTTGTAAGTGTTTTAACACCTTGTAAGTTAGGAAGTATGGTATCATTTTGATCTTCATACTCACCATATACTTTTAAATAACCATCAAAAGTAAGAACAGAACCGGTAGCTTTAAAAATATAATCCTTATTATTAAGTTTCAAAGTCGTAGCAAGCACTTTAGCATCGGCCATTAAAGAAGCTACGGCTCTGGCATAAATTAATTTATATAATTTTAATTCTTCGGCACTTAAGTATTTTGCTACATCTTCCGGTTTTCTATTTATTGATGTAGGTCTAATACCTTCGTGGCCATCTTGCTCATTTTCAACCTTTTTACCTTTTTTAACATATCCTACATATTCTTTACCATAGTTTTGATTAATAAAGGCAAAAGCGGATTTAACAAATTCATCAGAAATACGTGTTGAGTCAGTACGCATATAAGTAATTAAGCCAGCATGGTCACCGCCCATATTAATACCTTCATAAAGTTTTTGGGCAATGCTCATTGTTCTTGATGCCGAAAAGCCTAGTTTGGATGATGCTACTTGTTGCAAAGTGGAGGTTCTAAATACTTCTTTAGAACTACGATTTTTTTCTTTTTCTTCAATATCTTCGACAATAAAGTCATTACTTAATTTGCCTAAAATAACATCCGCTTCATCCTCATTATTTATCTCAACTTCTTTATCATGATAAGTATCAAGTATTGCTACGAAGTCTTTAAAATCAGCTTCAATAGTCCAATATTCTTTAGGCACAAAAGCAAGTATTTCTCTTTCTCTATCGACAATTAATTTTAAAGCAACACTTTGAACACGACCCGCGGATTTACCAGATGTCTTAGCTTGCATTAATTTACTTAATCTAAAACCTATAATCCGATCTAAGAATCTTCTTGTTTCACCACTATGAACTAGGTTCATATCAATTCTTCGCGGATTTTTCAAAGCATTTAATACAACATCTTTGGTAATTTCATTAAATACAACACGATCATATTTACTATCTTTGATAGCAAGTTCATCATATAAATGCCATGAAATAGTTTCTCCCTCACGGTCTGGATCGGTAGCAAGATATATGTGATCGGCCTCAGCTACTAATTTTTTTAGAGCTGAAACTTCTTTTTTCTTGCCCTTAATTATTTCATAGGTTGGCTTAAAATCATTCTCAATATCGATGCCTAAACCATATTTACCACTTGTAGCTAAGTCTCTAATATGTCCTTTAGAGGAAACAACTTCATAGTCTTTACTACCTAAATATTTTTCAATAGTACGGCATTTAGCTGGTGATTCTACAATAATAACATTTTTCATTAGCTCTCAACCTCTTTTTCTTTATTATTTACCTCTTTTTCGAGGTAAGCAAAATAATTATACCTTATTGCGAGCAAAGAAGCATTATTTTTATTATAAATTTTTTGATTTATTGCTCTTATTTGTTCAGGAGTATACGTTTTATCAGTATAATAAGTTGCTTCGCCTGTTGTTGATTCATAATATAAATCTTCATTACGCCAAGATAAATCAGGAAGTGTAACGATACCAGAGAATTCTTTACTAAAATAATCTTCGCCAACATACAATCTTGGATCAAAATCCAAATCAAAAAGATTAGCAAGCGTTGGCGTTAGATTTAGATAGCTAGTGTAACCATCCATTTCTTCTGGTGTAATCTTGGAGCTATATATAACAAGTGGAGTTCTTTCTCTTTCATATCCTTCTAAAGATCTATCAAGTACCTCACTTAATAAATCATCTCCTAAACTATATGGATAATGATCGCCATATAGAACAATAACAGTATCATCTAAAATGCCCTTTTCTTTAAGGCCATCCATTAAAAGGCCAATTGCATTATCAACTACTTTTAACTTAGATAGGTATCTTCTAATAGGCATTGAATAGTCAGTATCTTCTGTCATATCAAGGTACATATCACCATATTTTGATTCATATTGATAAGAGCTATGAGATGATACGGTAATTAAAAAGCTCATAAACTTTTTACCTTTAGGAACTTCATCATCAATTGTTGTTAAAAAATACTTAATCATATCTTCATCGGATGTCCATTCATAATCATACGGATTAATAGTAAGTCCCATATCTTCAGCATTATGATATTTTTGTGATCCCATATTGGGATGATAAATTTCTCTATTATAGTATTTATTATTATAGTTATGAAAACTATTAGTATAATATCCGGCATCATTAAATAAATTAAATAATGAATTAAAATATGTATTATCAGAATATATATTAGCAGTACAAATATTAGCATCAGCATATAGACCTGTAAGAGAAGAAAATTCATTATTAGATGTTGGACAATTACTTCTTGGCGAAAAATGATTTGTAAAGTTCCAACCATTATTCATTAAATAATTAAAGTTAGGAAAATATTCAGGATTTTCAATAATATCATTAACAGATTCCATCATTATTATGATAAGATTCTTATCTTTAAATATTCCTGTCTTATCATTAGTACTTGTTATAGTATTATTTATAAAATAATTATTTAGAGAATTTAGGGTACTATTTTTTTCTTTAGCAATTAAATCAAGCCATAATTGATCATCGTATTCTCTAGTTTCATTTACGGCTAAAGACATATTAGGTTCTGTTTTAAGAGTTATATTTTCACTTGGTAAAGCTTTATTTTTAAGATCAATTAGACTATATGGCATTATACCAAATTCTTTAACATATAAACTTGGTTGATCACCATTTTTAAATAACTGAATAAGTGATACGGCTTGTTCAGCTTGCATATATCTATCATCTAAAAAATTATAATAAAGCATAGAAAAAGTAAGAATACCTATCATGGATGTAATTAACATAATTGCATTTTCATGAGTATATCTCTTCTTTATCTTAAAAGTTTTAAGATTACGATTTAAGTAAATATTAATAGCAATATTTAATAGTAGATAAAAAGTAAATGGCATAAACAAAAAATAATATGATGGTTTAAGAGACTTTATAAACTCTGGTATATAAGATGTTATAGCTCCGAATTGTGATGATACAGAAGTAGACATGTAAGTTCCCATATAATTAAGATATCCTGCTTGAATAAATATATAAAAAGAATAAATAAATATAATTATAAGATTTACTATAGCCATTTTTTTAGGTTTTAAGAAGGCTATAAGAAAGCTTATAATTATTGATAAGATACCACTGAATAAAAATACTCGTACTAAAGAAAAAGTAAATACAGTATAACCATTTAATAGTCTAAATATAATCTCTAATGCCATTAAACAAGATAGATGAACTAAAAAACTTTGAACGGATTTATTCTTGAGTACTTTCATTGTGGCTCCTTTCAATTATTTTTTGGACAGGTTTATATGTTTTCCTATAAATATCTAATATACCATACATTTCGATTTTTTCAAGATGGCTCTTCGTAGGATAACCCTTGTGTTTGGCAAATTCATATTTAGGATATAGCTTATCATATTCTTCCATGATATGATCTCTCGTAACTTTGGCAATGACCGATGCAGCAGCGATTGTAAGGCTTTTAGCATCACCTTTTATAATTGCTAAATGGTTAGGTGTATGAATATCCATAGCATCCGTTAAAATAAAATCCGGTTTTACGGTAAGTTTACTAATGGCTTCACACATAGCTTTACGGCTTGCTTCAAGAATATTAATGCGGTCTATCTCGTTATTATCGATGATACTTACACCTACACTTATGGCATCACGCATAATAATAGGATAAAATTCTTCTCTTTTCTTCTCACTTAATTTTTTAGAATCGGTAAGGCCAGGAAGATTATAGCCTTTAGGTAATATGACAGCCGCAGCAACCACAGGCCCACATAAAGGACCACGGCCAGCCTCATCAGTGCCCGCGATATATTCGTAACCTAAGTCGTGATATTTTGTTTCATATTCTAATAAATCTACTTGCATATATCTAGTGTTATATTATTAACCTTTCCATTTGTAACATCATTTAATATTCTTTCCGAAGTTTTATAATAATCAACTTCATCACCTTTTATAAAGCCCCATTTCTTGGCAAGATTTTCCATTATTTCCAAATCTGTACTACCAGAAACAGCATATATATTTTCTAATACATTTATGAAATTAGTGTGATAAATATTAAGTAAATGTAAAGCAATATCGGTCGTATTTAAAACTTCTCTTTTAATAGAGCCTAAAGCCGCGATATTATACGCTATTTCTTGATCTTCAAATTTAGGCCATAAGATACCTGGGGTATCAAGTAAAGTGATACCTAAATTAGTCTTTAAGAAATTAAGTTGACGAGTAACTCCTGGTTTATTTTCAACATTTGCTACTTTTCTGCCGGCCATTTTGTTTATAAGACTACTCTTACCAACATTTGGTATACCAATTACTAAAGCTTTTATCTCTTTATTTTTTAAACCCTTACTTGCCCTTTTCTCTTGAATATAACTAGTAAGTTTATGAGTTAAATCAACAACTTTTTTATAGTCTTTATCATCTTTTAAATTAACGGCAATAGTATTATAACCTTTATCTTCATAATACTTTAGCCACTTATTAGTTATATCCATATTACATAAATCTTTTTTGGTCATAATAAGTATTCTTTGCTTATTTTTTGTAATATCTTCAATATCATTAATTTTAGTCGAATAAGGGGCTCTTGCATCCACA
This sequence comes from uncultured Bacilli bacterium, assembly GCA_947586825.1. Taxonomy (GTDB): domain Bacteria; phylum Bacillota_I; class Bacilli_A; order RF39; family UBA660; genus UBA6448. The sequence goes on from CANPXU010000006.1 coordinate 55,474, forward strand.
AGTTCATAGACTATATCTATTAAATCCATATTTTCTATTATTTGTCTTTTGGCTTTAGCCATATGGCCTGGATAATAATTAATATTTGTTTTATTTTCGTTATTCATCTCTACCACCTACTTTTTCTTCAATTAATTTTTCATTATCTATATA
>CANPXU010000007.1 GCA_947586825.1 uncultured Bacilli bacterium
GAAAATGAAGGGTATAAAAATGACTATTCATTGTCAATTTACATGGAGGCTATATGAAAAAGAAATATTTATTTCTATTTTTAATAATAATTTTAGTTTCATTTGTCTTAGGATTTAGTTTAAATAAAATAGAAAAGGATAATATTGTTACAATTAGTAAAAATGATAATAAATTAAATAGCAATATAGCAATTATGTATGAAGAAGACGGTGATTATAAAAGTAGCACAGATGGATCATGGCCTGATAATTATTATTTGAATCCTGAAAAAAGTAGTTGCAAAAGTGATACAACAATAGGATATGATACTAATACAGATAAGATAATATTTAAAGGGAATCATCCAGACAGATGCATTATATATTTTGATAAAGAAATAACACTTGCTAATTACATAAAAAGTATCTTTGTATATGATGGATATAACAATATCTATTATCATGATGCCAAAGGGGATTATATTAATTCTGATTTAGAGGCTGAAGACTTTTCTTATAGATACACAGGACCAAGTGAAGATGTTAATAATTATATTTGTTTTGGAAGCGAAGCAGCCATCTGCCCTGACGATAGTTTGTATAGGATAATTGGTCTTTTTAAAAACGAAAGCGACATTTATGAAGCTAAAATAATTAAGGCTGATTATGCAACATATGAGGAAACTGGAACTGATGGAGCATATGTTTCAGAGATGATTAACTATAAAAATAATTTGAATTTTTACAGAGGAAAACAAGAAAATTTATCTAAAATTGGCTGGTACTTTTGGAATAAAAGCGATAATGGTAAGGTTGGTCAAAATATTTGGGATACTAGTCTATTAAGTGTTGATAATTTACATAAAAATTATTTGAATAATTATCTAAAAAATAAAGAAAATGGCAAGTGGGTAGATTTTATAACATCTAATCATAAGTGGTACTTTTCGGCTTTTGAACACTCTATTATAGCTAGGCGTAATGCAAAAGATACTTATAAAAACGAAATATCTAAAAATAATTTTATTGAGAGCCAAATAGGGCTAATATATGCCAGTGATTATATGTACTCTGCTTTGCCAAGTAATTGGGATAAAACCGGTTATAATAATGATGATGAGACAAGAGATTATCGATCAAGTGTGGATGATAATTGGATATATATGGGACTACATGAATGGATATTATTTGCGTGTTCTAATGAAGCTAATTTAAATAGTAGAGCATTTTTTATCGGCGATAATGGCAGGATTAGTAACAATATTGTTACAGATTATGCTTTAGCTATTAGACCAGCAATGTACCTAAAAAGTGAAACTAAATATTTATCTGGTAATGGAACATTAAATAATCCTTATAGGATTGCTTAATAATCATTAGTTGAAGTAATTTTTACGATTTATATTAATATTATTTAATATGAATATGTATTTATCAGAATTACAAGATAAAGATATCATATCTATGAAAACGGGACTTAATTATGGCCATGTTATTGATATTGAGATTGGTGATAATGGCCAAATAATATCCTTTGTGGTAGAAAATAGAAAGCTATTTCAAAGAAATTATAAAAAAGAAGAAATTACTTTTAAATATAGTGATATTGAAAAGATAGGCAAGGATGTTATACTTGTTAGAGTCTAAAAAGTATTATATAATTAAGTCGTATGAAAAAAATAAAGAACCTATTTAGTAAATTAGATATGCAAAAGAAAGTGGCACTTTTTACAATGCTATTTTTAATTGTGGATCAAGTAAGTAAGATAGTTTTAGATAGAGTAGTACCTCTTAATGTGACATATGCGATTGCCGATAGATTTATTTATATTACTAAGAGTTATAACACAGGAATTGCTTGGTCAATGCTTGCCGATAGTCCTTATTTAATAATAGGCATATCGATTATTATTTTTATTCTTTTGCTTTTATATTTACCTAAATTTAAAGAAAATAAACGTAATATATTAGCTTTTTCCTTAATCTTTGGTGGTTTATTTGGTAATTTAATAGATAGACTCATCTATGGTCATGTTATTGACTTTATTGACATTATGATATTTAATTATGATTATCCTATTTTTAACATTGCTGATAGTTTTGTTTTCATTGGCGTTATGTTATTAATATGGAGTATCTATTTAGGTGAAGATAATGAAAATAGAAGTAAAAGAAGAAAATAATGATCGTTTAGATAAATACTTAAGTCTTAATACGGAATTTTCACGTGCTCTTATAACTAAGATGCTTGATGCTGGCTTTATTTTAGTTAATGATGAGATTAAAAAGGGGAGTTATAAGCCTAAAATGGGCGATGAAATAGAACTTGATGAAAGCTTTAAAATAGACACGGATATTTTGCCTGAAAAAATGAATTTAGATATCGTTTATGAAGACGATGATTTAATGGTTATCAATAAGCCATCGGGTCTTGTTGTGCATCCAGGCAGTGGTAATTATTCCCATACCTTAGTAAACGGCCTTATGTATTATACGAAAAACTTAAGTGATATAAATGGCTCTTCAAGAGTAGGTATAGTACACCGTATTGATAAGGATACTTCAGGACTAATGCTCGTAGCTAAGACTAATAAAGCTCATGAATTATTAGCAGATATGTTTAAAGAGCATTCCATTAAAAGAACTTATATTGCTCTTTTGGACGGTGAACTTCCTTATGATAAAGCTACGATAGATGCCCCGATTAAAAGAGATAGTAATAACTTTAATAAGATGGGTGTCTTTAAAGATGGTAAAAAGGCTATTACTCATCTTAAAGTTTTAAAAAGATTCAAAGGGTATACTTTAGTAAGTCTTAATCTAGAAACAGGACGAACTCACCAAATAAGAGTGCATATGAAATATATAGGTTTTCCTATTTATAATGATCCAGTATATAATACTAAAGATGCGACCGAATTTGGCCAATTTTTACATTCTTGGAAGGTTGAATTTACGCATCCTATAACAGGTGAATGCCTTGAATTCACGGCAGAAATGCCTGAAGAAATGTCTGGTTTTATAGCTAGCCTGTAAGCTTTAGTTTTTCTTATTTTGAAAATAAACGTTGTATGGTATAATAACAAAGGAAGGAAGATAATATGAATATACGAAGAGAAGATCAAGTACTTATGAGTTTAGTTCATTATTTCGTAACCAAAGAGAATTATTCACCAATCTTTGTACAAGGTGTTAAAGATGAAATTTGGCTTGAGAAACTTGATGGACCATATCGTGTGATTAGAATAAATAGTAATCGTATTTTTAATAATGAACAATTTAAGTTTGATCAATTTCGCATTAAAAATATCTTAAAACAAATTAAGAGAAAGACTTTATCTTTTACGATAAATGCTTTAAATATAAATTTAAATGAAGATCCTGACGTTAAAGAAGAGGGTCTTAAAAATGTTGATAATCTATCTATTAGTAATTTAGATGATGTTCAAAATAATAAAGAATTATTAGAAATATTCCCTGATATGCGTAATAGTATATATACTTCTGATGATGGATTAGAACTATTATTTAATGTTACAAATGATATCAATGCTAGAACAGAAAGAGAAAATGCTAGATATAAACGTATTTTCAGCGGTAAGAAATGTTGGTTTACTTATTTTGTCATTGTAGCATGTCTTGTCATGTTTGCTGTTGAGTATGTTTTATTAAAAGGTAATTTTAATTCAAATGATGCTGTTGATATTCTTGGTATGCTTGGAGCTAACTGTGGTATATATTTACAAAATGGCTTTAGTAACATTCTTACCAGCTTAACTCAATCTTGGCGTCTTATTACTTATGCTTTCCTTCATGGTGGATGGATGCACATTATAATGAATATGTATTCGCTTTTCATCATAGGGCCTCAGACAGAAGCTCGATATGGAACTAAAAGATTTATCTTTATTTATTTAATTAGTGCAGTATGTGGTGCTTTATTGAGTGCAGGACTAAATCCTAGCGTAATGTCTGTCGGAGCGTCAGGAGCTATCTTTGGTGTTTTAGGAGCCTTAGTATACTTTGGCATGAAATTTAGACTTTATTTTAAAGATAGCTTACTAACAAGACTAATCCCGGTTATCGTTGTCAACCTTATCATGAGTTTCTTACCAGGAATCGATGCCTCATGTCATATTGGTGGCCTTATTGGTGGATATTTAGCTGCGATGGCAGTAGGCATACCTGAAACTGATAATAAACAAGATAGTTTAAATGGTTCAATTATCTTATTTATATTCATATTATTCTTATTATATTTAGCTTTTATTGGAATTTAATTGCATTTTTAAAATAAATGTAATATAATTTATAAAGACGTTTTTACTTAGTTTGGACTTTCTCCGAAATCCTTACTCAGTTTAAACGGATTATTAGAAAAAAGGAGGATTAATTATATGGCTTTAGCAAAAGATGTTAAGTCTCAAATCGTTAAAGAATTTGGTAAGAATGAAAAAGACTGTGGTTCTGCCGAAGTTCAAGTTGCAATTTTAACTAAAGAAATTAATGAACTTACAGAACATTTAACTGTTCATAAACATGATTATCATTCTAAACGTGGTCTTTTAATGAAAGTAGGAAGAAGAAAAAAACTACTTGAATATCTTAAAAAGAATGACGTTAAGAGTTATAGAGAGTTAATAAAGAAATTAAATTTAAGAAAATAGGCACTAACTTTTTAGTGTCTTTTTATTTTTTGAAAGGATTAGTAGTATGAAAAGAGAATTCAAATTAAACTTTTTAGGAAGAGATTTAGTGGTTGAAACTGGTGAACTTGCTAAACAAGCTAATGGTAGTGTCCTAGTAAGATATGGTGATACAGTTGTCCTTTCCGTTTGTGTTATGGGAAAAACTCCTGTAACTCAAGACTTCTTCCCATTACAAGTTTTATATCAAGAAAAATTATATTCAGTGGGTAAAATACCTGGTGGATTTATTAAAAGGGAAGGAAGACCTACGGATGCAGCGACTCTTGCGGCAAGACTTATTGATAGACCGATAAGACCGATGTTTGATGAAAGAATCAGAAATGAAATTCAAGTAATTAATACCGTTTTATCTGTTGATCAAGATAATAGCCCAGAAATGGCAGCTTTATTTGGTACATCTCTATGTTTAGGCATATCTGATATTCCATTTGATACACCAGTATCTGGCGTTATGGTAGGAATGGATGAAGATGGTAAGCTTATTATCAATCCTACGGTAGCTGAAGCTGAAAAATCACCACTTGCTTTAACAGTTGCCGGAACTGAAGAAGCTATATGTATGGTTGAAGCTGGAGCAAAAGAACTTTCGGAAAAACAAATGCTTGAAGCTTTAATGTTTGCTCATGAAAATATTAAAGAATTATGTAAATTCCAAGCTAAGATTATTCGTGAAATAGGTAAAGAAAAGAAGGTATTAGAGCCTGCGGTTCTAGATGAAGAAGTAGTAAAAGCTGTTGAAGAATTTGCTCAAAAGGATATGCTTGAGGCTATTCAAATTAAAGATAAAATTCAAAAATATGATCGCATCGAAGAAGTTAAAGCAAATACTATCAAATACTTTAGTGAAATATATGCTGATAAAGAAAATTTTGCTAAATTAATGCAAGATGTCGATAAGACTTTACTTAACATCGAAGCTGGTGAAGTAAGAAGACTTATTATTGAAAAACATATTCGTCCTGATGGTCGTAAGATGGATGAAATTAGACCTTTATTTGCTGGCGTAGATATCTTACCTCGTACTCATGGTTCAGGATTATTCTCAAGAGGAGAAACGCAAGTCCTTGCAACCACAACTTTAGGACCTTTATCTGATCATCAAATTCTTGATGGTTTAGGTATTGAAGATACAAAAAGATTTATGCTTCACTATAATTTCCCTAACTTCTGTGTAGGTGAAATAGGAAGATATGGAAGTCCGGGAAGAAGAGAAATAGGCCATGGTGCTTTAGGTGAAAGAGCCCTTTTACAAGTTATTCCTTCCGAAGAAGAATTCCCTTATACAATTAGAGTAGTATCTGAAGTTTTAGAAAGTAATGGTTCATCAAGCCAAGCTACAATCTGTAGTGGATGTTTATCCTTAATGGCTGCGGGTGTTCCTATTAAGGCTCCTGTTGCCGGTATTGCCATGGGCTTAATCTCAAATGGTAAAAAATATACTATTTTAACCGATATCCAAGGTCTTGAAGATCATATGGGAGATATGGACTTTAAAGTTGCTGGTACTAAAGATGGTATTACGGCTTTACAAATGGATATTAAAATTAAAGGTGTTACTAAAGCTATATTAAAAGAAGCTTTAGATGAAGCTAAGAAAGCTCGTTTAAAAATCTTAGATGTTATGGCAGATTGTATTAAAGAATCTCGTAAAGAATTATCACCATATGCTCCTAAAGTTGTAACATTTAATATTGACCCTGAAAAGATTAAAGATGTTATTGGTAAGGGTGGAGATATGATAACAAAGATTATCCAAGATTCATCTAATGTTACATCAGTAAATGATAAAGATGCTGTTAAGATTGATATTGAAGATGATGGTAAAGTAATTATTTATCATAGCAATATGGATGTAATCAATAAAGCTAGAGCAATGATTGAAGATATCGTTAAAGAAGTTGTGGAAGGCGAAATCTATACAGGTAAAGTTGTTAAAGTCGAGGACTTTGGTTGCTTCGTAGAATTATGGCCTGGTTGTGAAGGTTTAGTTCACGTATCTCAACTTGATTATAAACGAGTAGAAAAAGCTAGTGATATGTTTAAACCGGGCGATGAAATCGTTGTTAAATCACTAGGCTATGATAATCGTGGCCGTCTTAACTTATCTCGTAAAGAGGCTTTACCAAAACCAAAAGATAAAGATAAAGACAAGGATAAAGAAAAGTCTAAAGATAAAGAAGCCAAAAAAGATAAAGCTTCTAGTAAAAAAGCCAAAGAAACTAAGAAAGAAAGTGCTAAATAAAGCACTTTTTTTGTGAAATTAAATAGCAATAGCTTTATTATAAGTTTTGTGCTATAATCTTCCTTGTTGGTGAATTTTAAATTTATGATAAAAAAAGAACATATTATTACTTCTCCTAAAGTAGATGATGAAAAAAATATAATGGTTTTATCAGACCTTCATTATAATAGTCAAAATGGTATTAATAAGTTGAGATTAGTTAATAAGACAGCTTTTACCGAAGATATAACTCATATTGTTATTCCTGGTGATTTATATGATGGAAGTGATGAAAATATATATCGTAATAGCCATCGTATCACAGGTTTTTTAGATAGTATAAGTAGATATGCACCTGTATGTTATGTGCAAGGAAATAGTGAACAAGATTGTCGATATTTGCCTGACTTTTTATGGGATCCTGCTTCTTTTTTCTCTGGAGATGTTCATATTATTGGTAATTTGGATTCTATGTATAATCCTAATTACTCTTATTCTACAGGTGATGTCACAATAGTGGGCCTAGGTCTTGATAAGCGAATATATAAATTAGATGATAAACACAAACCTCAAGCTATTGCAAAATCCTATAGTAAATGGTTTTCTATCCTAGATAGTACCCTTTGCAAAGATAGATTCAATATTTTAGTTTGTCATGATCCTATGGTAGGAGAATCATTAAGCTATTTAAATATTGATCCTAATCTTTTTGATTTAATTATAACTGGCCATAAACATGGTGCTGTATATCCCGCGGATCTTGTTACTTTACTTGCAACATCTAAAGAATTATCTTCTGAAGCTTTTCCTAAATATCAAGAAGGGTTTTATGATATTGATGGGGTAGGCGCTAAGATGTTTGTTTCTGGTGGTATAACAGAATATACATTAGAAAATAGCGAATTGGAAGCATCTCATGAAGGCACCATTGATTTTATAAGAATAAGAAAGCCTTAATTATAATAGGGAGGTATTATGACTAAGAAAACTAAACCAAATTATAGGGGAGTAAAAAAATGCAGTTTGCCAGTATCATATAATGAAAATGATACATATAAATGGGTCTTTACTGAAGATAATAATATTTTTGAGTATGCTGAAATTTATGAAGCATTCAGTCATCTTATTAAGACAAGTTTAGAGTATAATTATGAGATTACTTATAAATATTATGATGCTTTAAAAAACTCTATAAAAATTGAAACAGTAGCTATGCATTCTCATAATTTTAATGATGTTATAGAAACTCTTTACTATTATCCTGAATCTTTTAATATTCCTGAAAATGATAAAGATAATTATTCAGCTTCAGAATTAGCATTTCTAAAAAAGCTCCAAAATTATCTTTTATTAATGGGGCTTAAAGATAAAAGTGATTCTAAAGATATGATTAACTTACATCGAAAATATAAAAATGAATTAAATTCTAAAAAATATTTTAAAGAATTAGTAAAATTGGAAAGAAAAGAAACTTTAGAAAGAGCTAATAATAAGAAAGTAAGAACTTATCATGAAGCAGGATATTTCATGGCTTCAGATAATATCTTAGATGCCATCTTAAATAAAGAGAAAAATACAAGAATATTTAGACAGTATTCATATAGCACTTCAAGAATTAAAGAAAGATATTTTATCTTAGATAACGATTATAATTATAAAGCCTTAATAGAGATAACTGATGAAAATATTATTCCTTTTAAAGATTTAAAAGTTCCTGTGAAGGAATATAGATTAAATAGCGCAAAATCACTTCTTGAATATAAAGAAGAATTATTTGACTATTTTAAAGAAGATAATACAGAAGAGTTTACGGAAGATAGCCTAATAAGTATTGCTACTTTTAAAATAATTGAAAAGTATTAGAGCTAGTAATTTTTACTAGCTTTTTTCATACTATTATAATATAATTTTATTTATAGGATAGTTGATAATATGAGAACAAGATTCAAAAGTGCACTATTAATGATCGTATTTTTAATCATTGGCTGTTTGGTTCTAGGTGGCTTTTATATTTCTTATGCTCATTTAATTGGCAAAGAGCCGTATATAAAGGTTTCAGGGCCTCTTTCTATAAATTTTGCTACAGGTAATCACATTGAGGTAAAAGGTCATAAAACTAGTGAGATATCTATTATAAATGATTCTGATGAGGATGCTTATTACTATATTGAATTTAAGAACGTAAAAAATGTTATTAAAGCTAAATATAAAATAACTAATAATAATGATATTAATATTGAAAGTGAATTACTTCCTTATAATACTATTATTTCAAGTTATATTTTAATTAAAGCAGGTGAAGTAGAAAAGTTTACTTGCGAGTTTAGTTCAGATAGTGAAGAAGAATTTAGTTTAGATATTGATATCAATATGGAAACTTTAGAATCATCAAGCTTTGCCGATACGATAATTAAAAATAATGAAGTTAAGAAAAATCCTCTTACAAAAGTAGGGGCAGAAATAGCTACGGAAAATGAAGGATTAATAGAATCAACAGATGATAATGGTACCACTTATTATTTTAGAGGCAATGTTGATAATAACTATGTTTCTATAAACGATTTAATATTTAGAATTGTTAGAATCAATGGTGATGGTTCTATTAGATTAGTTTTAAATGATAATTTAGAGAATTTAAGTGCATATTATGAAGAACATATAAACTTAGATAATACGGTGATAATTAATAATTTAAAGAATTGGTTAATTACTGCTTTGGGAGAATATAATAATATTGTTGCAACCCAAAAATATTGTAATGATTTAACAAGAACTGATAAGGCTTATTTAGCCAATGAAAGACTTACAGTTGATAACATTCCAACATTTTACTGCTTAAGTGAACCATATTCTAGCAAGATAGCGCTTCTTACCGCTGATGAAATTGTTTATGCAGGTGGAGTATATGGCGTATCTAATGAAAGCTTTTATTTATATAATGATGCTGCCTCTGCTAGCGCCTTTACAATGACATCATCTTTTGAAAATGCAGATGGAACTTATTTCGTTTTCTCGCTTGCTTCAGATGGCAGTCTTACGACAACTGCAGGAACGGCAATCGCGGGAGTTAGACCCGTTATTACGATTAATAAAACAGCTTCTGTAGTCAGTGGTAATGGCACTGTCAATAATCCGTACATTTTAGGGAACAATTAGTAAAGTACTTTAATATTTTACATTTTGTTGGTAAAATAACTATGTGGTGAGAAGTTATGTTTGCTAATATAAGTGCATTTTTAAAAAGTATTACCTTTATAGATTATATCTTCTTTTTTTCCGTTATCTTTTTGATTATTTTAGTAGTAAGTTTAATTTACTTTATTAAAATAAATGAAGAGATTATTGATTCAACAGAAAAGGTTGAAGATGCCGATAATTTAAAAGAAATAATAAATAATATTAAGGCTACAGATCCTAAACCTATAACTTTTACACCATATGAAAAAGAACAAGAAGATAAAGCAATTATATCTTATGATGAACTGCTTAGTAATACAGGATCTTATGAACTTAACTATGTTAATGAAGAAGTAAAAGATGATTTAACGATTAAAAAAGTTGATTTAAATAATATTGCAAATCAAAATATGCAAATAGAAGTAACAAATAAAGAAGTACATCTTTTATCGCTTAAAAGAGAAGAAGAATTCTTAAAAGCATTAAAGGAGTTACAAAAAACTTTAAACTAGGGGGCATTTTATGAAATTTAACATTATAACTTTAGGCTGTAAAGTAAATGCTTATGAATCAAATTATATAAGTGAATCATTAGAAAATAATGGTTTTCTTTTTTGTGATGATTTTAAAGAAGCTGATATTATAATCATCAATACTTGTACAGTTACAGATACATCTGATAAGAAGAGTTTAAAAACGGTTCGAAGAGCAAGAAGAGAAAATCCTCATGCTATTTTAGTAGTATGTGGTTGCTCTTCCCAAAATAATAAAGAATTATACGAAAACATGGATATCGATATTCTTTTAGGCAATAAAAATAAATCACAAATAGTAAATATTATTAAAGAATATATTGAAGATAAAAATCGTTATGATTTCATTACTAGTGATCGAAATATTCCTTTTGAAGATATGTTTATTACTAAATTTAATCAAGTAAGAGCCTATATTAAGATTCAAGATGGTTGTGATAACTTTTGTTCATATTGTATTATTCCTTTTGTTAGAGGCTCTATTAGATTTAAAAATTATGATGAAGTTTTAAAAGAAGCTAAAGCTTTAGTAGATAAAGGTATCAAAGAAATCGTTTTAACAGGTATTCATACCGGCTCATATCATGATAGTGGTAAGGATTTAACGGATCTTATTAATGATTTAAGTAAGATCGAGGGTCTTAAAAGACTAAGACTTTCTAGTGTTGAGATAACAGAACTTGATGATAAATTCTTAAACATGCTTAAAGAAAATAAAGTCTTTTGTGATCATTTACATGTTCCACTTCAATCAGGCTGTGATGAAATGCTTAAGATTATGAACCGTAAATATGATACCACTTATTATGAAGATAAGATTAATAAAATAAGAAGTATTATCCCAAATATTGCTATTACAACCGATGTAATCGTAGGCCATAACTATGAAACGGATGAGTTATTTCAAAAGACTTATGATTTTTGTAAGAAGATAAATTTTGCCAAGATTCATGTTTTCCCATACTCTAAAAGAACGGGCACGGCAGCTTCCAGGATGGATGGGGAAGTAAAAGAAAATATCAAAAAGGAAAGAGCCCATAGGCTTATAGCACTTTCTGATAAGCTGGAAAAAGAATATTATGATAAATTCAAAGGCCAAGAACATGAAGTTTTAATTGAAGAAATTAAAAATGGTAAAGCTATTGGGCATACATCTAACTATTTAAGAGTTGAACTTGATGAAAATCTTGAACCTGGGCAAATCTACACGAGGATAATTCCATGAGTTATATCAAAGGAAAATTTACTAAAATATTATTTCAAAGTGAAGATACCAACTATGTTGTATCTTTATTTCGCGTTAGAGAAACTGATGATGAGGATGTTAAACCATTTATTAATAAAACCATCAATGTTAATGGAACAATATTAGATCCTAGACTTAATTATACTTATACTTTGATGGGTAGTTACATGAAGCATCCCAAGTATGACTATCAATATTCGTTTACTTCTTATGAAAGACAAGTACCTACGACGACATCGGATATAGTCGATTTTTTAGCTAGTCCTTTTGTCGAAGGCTGTGGTGATATCGTTGCCAAGAAAATTGTGGATAAGTTTGGTGATCAGGCTTTAATTAAAATTAGGGAAGATGTTAATAATCTTTTAGAAATCAAGGGCATGACCTTAATTAAAGCTATGAAGATTTATAAATCAGTCGTTAACTTTGAACAAAATGATAAGATTATAGCCGATCTTAAAAACATTGGCTTTTCTTTAGAGGATGCTTCCAAGATTCTTAGTAAGCATAACATGGATATTGATGATATTTTAAATGGTAATCTTTATATTCTAAAAGATATATTTGAATTTAAGAAAATTGATGATATATATAAACTTACTTATGATGCCAATAGCCCTTTAAGATGTAAAGAGTGTATCTTACAAAGTATGTTAGAGTTAAGCTTTAATGAAGGAAGTACTTACTATTTTAAAGAAGATATTTATAAAGCTGCCAGCGTTTTATATAATCTTAATATTGAAAGCTCTTTATTTGAACAATATTTATCCGATTTAGCAGTAGAAAGTGAAATTGTTATTATTAATGATAAATATTATTTAGCTAAATACTATAATGAAGAAAAAGATGTTGCACATATGCTTTACAAAATCGCGGCATCGCCATCAAAAAAGGTACCTAATCTTGATGGTAAAATAGCTATGATTGAAAATGAATTAGGCTTTAAATATAATGAAGAGCAAAAGAAAGCTATTACCATGGCTTTAAGTAATAACCTTACCATTATATCCGGTGGCCCAGGTACTGGTAAAACGACGATTATTAATGCAATTGTGCAATTATATATTTCGGAAAATAAACTTAATTCGATTGATATTTTAGAAAATGTATGTTTACTAGCTCCCACAGGTAGAGCAAGTAAAAGACTTGCTGTATCTACGAATTTACCGGCATCAACTATCCACCGAAAACTAAAGTGGCATAAAGATGCTGATGACTTTGAATATGGTCTTGATAATAAACTGCCTGCCAAACTCGTTATTGTCGATGAAACCTCAATGATAGATATATCTTTAATGTATAGCTTACTTTGTGCTTTAAATGAAAACGTTAAACTTATCTTAGTAGGAGATATTTATCAGCTTCCTTCTGTAGGGCCCGGCCTTGTATTACAAGATTTAATCAATAGTGATTTATTTAGTTATGCTCCTTTAAATATTATTTATCGGCAAAGTGATAATTCCTATATCCCATTTCTGGCTAAAGATATTAAAATGCGTAATATAGATGAGGAATTCTTATATAAAAGAGATGATTACAACTTTATCATTGCTGATGAAACCCAAATAATGGAAAAGATTATTGCATCGGTTAAATATGCTTTATCTAAAGGTATAAATGAAGATCGGATGCAAATCCTTGCTCCAATGTATAAAGGAGCAAATGGTATATATAACTTAAATATGAACTTACAAAAGATATATAATCCCGAAGATCCTTTAAAAGCCGAGATAAAATATGGCGATAAAATATACAGAGAAAATGATAAAGTACTACAACTTGTTAATGATTCTGATAATCAAGTCTTTAATGGTGATATTGGTAAGATTCTAAGTATAGGTAAAAATAAACTGGGTAAAACGGAAATAAGAATTGATTTTGATGGGAATATTGTCTTTTATGAAAAGAAAGATTTAAAAAGTATTACGCATGCTTATGCTATAACAATTCATAAAAGCCAAGGTAGTGAATTTGAACATGTATTAATGCCCGTTTGTAAATCATATTACATAATGCTTTATAATAAACTTTTATATACCGGGGTATCAAGAGCTAAGAAAAGCCTAACCATTATTGGCGAACCTCGAGCATTTACTCAAGGCATTCAAAACAATTATGCTTCCGAAAGAAAGACATCTTTAATAGGTCATTTAACTTATGAATTTAATGCATAAATAAAAATAAATAGCTAATACTAATAGGGAGGTGTTAGTTATGAAAAATGTAATGAGCGTAATTGGAACAGGAATGCTTATGATGGGAGCAGGTTATGGTGCTTATAGATTTATTTGTGATAACAAAGGCAAGATGATGAAATCTATGAAGAAGAAAATGAAACAAAGTCCCTATACAAATAGTTCAAGTAATTAATAACTAGAAAAGACAAGCGATTAAACTTGTCTTTTTATTTTCAATCGGGATAATTTATTACTCGCACCACCCGAGAGCGAGAAAAATTGTCGCCCAGAATATTTTATTACTCGCACCATCTGGGAGCGAGAACATTTTCCTATGTGCTTTCAATATAAAACATATTTTGCTCATTGTCAACATATAAGAAATTGAAGAAAAAAGAACTATTGGTGCAAAATGGTCACCGCAAGTTCTTTTACACTTATATCAAAAGTAGTGTGGTATGTCAAATATTTCTTTTAATGACAAAGAATTTTTAAAAATGTGCTAAACAAAAAAGGAAATTTAAGCTTTATGCGTAATGTATATATATGAAAGGACGAATTATACTTATTAAATTAATATAAGAGTTCAGGTTTAAAATATATGGTACGATATAAAGATTACACTAATGCAGTACAAATAGGATATTGGAATGGAAAGCTGAAATATTGTAGGGATATTACTTCAATATGGTTAGGTGTTAAAAGCGAAAAGAATAAGGTAATTATACCTAAAGTCGGGGAAGAAATAAAATATAAAGGGAAAAAATATAAAATAGAAAATAAACACATTAAATTAGAATTTAAAAATGGTGAAAAAGAATTTGCTGATATCATTTCAAAGCTAACTAATAAAAAAATAGAATTATTTCCTAGATTTGATTATTTTAAATCGGTGGATGCTAAAATAGGCAAAGACTATGTTGATTTTAAAATAACAACAAGTGGAACCGATAAATTTATTTTTAAGAATATTAATGATGCAAAAGAGCAATCAAAAAATTTTTTGTTTTGGATTAAAAATAAAAAAGTTACAGAAGATATAATTAAATATCAAATAGATAATGTTTTTAGAAGAGTAAAGTCAATAAAAATTATTGGATACTATATTGGTGAAAAAATATACATATATCAAAGAAAATAAAAAGAACTATCGGAAAAAATGGCTTCCTCAAGTTCTTTTATGCTTACATTTTATCAAAAATAATATAATGTGTCAAATATTTCTATATCAATATTATATGCAAAAATAATTATTTTATATAGTAAGTATGTTACAATAGAATTACTAGTGTATGACTAGAAAGGAAGGTAAATATTATGTGTACAGCAGTAACTTATTATACAAAAGATCATTATTTTGGCAGAAACTTAGACTTGGAGTATTCTTATAAAGAAACAGTAACAATTACGCCAAGAAATTATGTATTTAATTTTAGAAACGGAAAAGCATTAAAAAATCATTATGCCATGATAGGCATGGCTTATGTCGCAGGAGATTATCCCTTATATTATGATGCTATTAACGAAAAAGGCCTAGGCATGGCAGGTTTAAATTTCCCTGGCAATGCTGATTATAAAGAACTTGATCCTAATAAAGAAAATGTAGCTCCTTTTGAATTTATACCTTATGTATTAACAAATTGTGCTACTACTGGCGAAGCTAAAGAACTACTTACTAAAATAAACATTGCAAATATTAATTTTAGTGATGAACTTCCAGCTTCACCCCTTCATTGGATTATAGCTGATAAAGAAAGTTCTATAACAGTAGAAAGTGTTAAAGATGGATTAAAGATTTATGATAATCCTGTTGGCGTACTTACTAATAATCCATGTTTTGATATGCATATGTTTAATTTAAATAATTATATGGCTTTATCTATTGAAAGTCCTGTTAATAACTTTAGTAAGAAATTAAATTTTGATACTTATAGTAGGGGAATGGGTGCTTTAGGTTTGCCTGGAGATTTATCCTCTGCTTCAAGATTTGTTAAAGCTACATTTACGAAGATGAATTCATTATCTGGTGATTCAGAGTCTGAAAGTATAAGCCAATTTTTCCATATTTTAGGTTCTGTCGATCAACAAAGAGGATGTGTTCATATGGGCGAAGATAAATATGAAATAACTATTTATACTTCATGTTGTAATATGGATAAAGGTATTTATTACTATACAACTTATGAGAACAGCCAAATAACAGGTGTAGATATGCACAAAGAAAATCTTGAAGGCTCTAGTTTAGTAAATTATGATTTAATCAAAGGTCAACAAATAAAGATGCAAAACTAATAGCAAGTAAGAGTTAATAACCTTTTAGCTAATTGACTTCACAATGTTAGGTATGATAAAATTTTATTTAGGATAGATAGTAATCCGAAAATAGTCTAATTACTAATGTTGTATTGTGAAGTTAAGCTATTATTAAAGCTAGTATAAATTGCTAAATAATATCAATAATTGCTTAATTTTAAGCAATTTTTTGATGGCTAAAAGCATATTAGTTAAGATAGATTATTAAAGAAGAGGAAGGAGTAAAAAAGATGACAGAAACATCTAACAAGAAAGAAAAAATATTAATTATTGCGGCTGTAGTGATAATGGTTTTATTAGCAGGTATTTTTCTAGTAATTCAATTATCATCAAAGGAATATCTTGTGAAGTTTAACACAAATGGAGGTAGTCCTATTGAATCAGTCAAAGTAAAAGAAAATCATAAGGTGGAGAAACCTGATGATCCTACAAAGAATGGATATATCTTTGCGGGTTGGTATTATAATGACAAAGAGTTTGATTTTGACACTAAGATAACTAAAGACATAACTTTAGAGGCTTACTGGTCAGAAAACGGTATAATACTAAATACTAATAAGATGAGCATTCTTTTGGGAGACGAAAAGAAAGTAGGAATATTATCATTACCTGAGGACGTTAAAATGCAAGATTTAGTATATTCGTCAAGTGATGAAGAGGTACTAACGGTAGACGCTGAAGGTAATATTAAAACATTAAAAGAAGGTACTGCTACTATAACTATTAAGACTAAAGATGGTAAGCATACTGTTAAGTTAGAAATAACAGTTACCAAAGAAGAAGTATACCCTAAAACTATTGCTATATTTGGTTTTGAAACAATGGCAATAGGGGAAACTATAAGACTAGGAATAACTTATGAACCTGATGATGCAACCAATTTGAATTTTAAATGGACAAGTGATAATACAGCAGTAGCAACTGTTGATCAACTTGGTAATGTTACAGGCGTAGGAGAAGGAAAAGCGACTATCACTGCTGAAAGTGAAAATGGTTTAACAGCTACTCATTCTATATCAGTATATAAATATGAAGCTCCTAATCAAGGAGAAACTAAGCCAAATGATAATAAACCTAACCCGACTCCAGGTCCAACTCCGGACCCAACCCCTGAACCGACTCCAGACCCAACACCGGATCCGACTCCAACTGAAGTAACAGGTGTTACAATCTCTGGACAAAATGAGGTAAACGTTGGCTCTACAATTATTTTAAGTGCTAGTGTTACACCAGCAAATGCTACTAATAAAACTTTGACTTGGTCAAGTAACAATACTGGAGTAGCAACTGTTGATCAAAATGGTAGAGTAACAGGCGTAAGTGAAGGAACTGCAACAATAACAGCAACAGCAGCAAATGGCAAATCTGTTACCTATGATGTGAAAGTACATTCAGTATATACGATATACATTACAGCTATTCCTCTTGAGGGTGGTTCACTAAATATGGGCTCAATTCAATATAATTATAAAGTAATGAAGGATGCTAGAGAACTTCTTAAAACAGAGTTTAAAGGCTTTACCTATAATGGTGTTGCAGTTTCAAGTGCATCATCTACTGTTCCACTTGCCGCTATAGGAGAGAGTAAAACTGCAGAGCTTAAATTAAGTGATAACTCAATTGTTACTGCATCAGTTATAATGCAATAATAGAATTAGAAGGAGAAGTTATTTATGAGAAAATACGGAAAATTTATCATACTTACTATAGCATTGTTCTTTAGCTCGATGCTTCCATGCTTTGCTAAAAAAATGACACTTACTGATTTAGAAAAAGAGCTTGAGAATTTGGTGCCAGGAGCAGGATATGTCTATATTGTTGGTGAATATGCATTTACATCTGAATATAAAATAGAATTATCAGATATTGTCCTTGCCTCTAATAGTATGAATAATGAAGGAAATAAGACAGATAAAACTAAAGTTAATATTTATCAATTAATAAGAAAACTTGATGAAGATTATAATCCTGTAGGCCTTGAAAAGGCCGCTAATGCTTTAGGCACAGCAGAATTACCTGAAACTTTTGATATTCGCTATATTGATTATAATCATATTGGTGAAACCACACCAACGAATGTTGAATTTAATGTTGATAGTCCTACATATGAAACTTATAAAAATGTTTTAAGTGAAAAATTAGGATTCGAAACTTCTGAGTTTTATAGTGGAAATTTAACTAATGAAAATGGCAAAATAAAAGGAATTCTTTTAAGAAAAAGTATTGATGATGTTAGCCTTAATGCTGATGATAAAGCAAAATATGCTAAAGCTCAATACTTTTTAGCTTATGTAATTGAGGTACCGGGAGCTACAAATAAGACAACGGTTAAAAAAACTGGCCTTGATGGAATTCAAACTGCGATTCCTTTGTCAGCTTTTGATGTTCCTGTTGGGACACCTGATAAAACTCCGGGAATTGTTATTTTAACTCCAATTGATTTAGAAAAAATAAAGGATAATAAAAAAATAATTTATACCATTGATTTAGATGGTGATGAAGATTTATATGGCCCCTATGACTATGTTATTGATTTAAGTGAACTTACATTTCAAACTGATTCAAAGGCTACTATAAATGAGACAAATGCAGATATTATTACAGAAGCTGATAAAAAAGTTTTTACTGATGATTGGGGTTATGATTCGAGTCTAAATAATAATGTTACTATCAGTAGTCAAGAAAATAATACATATAAAGTAAGTGGCAAATTAGTAGAACAAACTCTTAGAAAGGGTGTTTACGATGAAGGAGAAGAAACGGGCTATTATTTTGATTTTACTTTTGCTTTAGAAAATAATAAAAGTAAAAAGGCCGTTATTTCTTCTTTAAAGTCTCCGGAAAATAACCTTGGAAATATTGAAAAAACTTTTACAACAGAAGAATATGATGAAAATGGTAATTTAACTATTTTAATTAGAATTGATCCTAGTAAAAATTGTGGAGATGATGGATCTTGCAAAGCTTATTTTAGTGTTGATTTAGACGGTGATGAAGCTGCATATTTACCAGTTGTTTATACTCTTGATTATAGTGGTGTAACTGAAGAAAAATCTTCAATATTTACTGTTGCTGAAATGGCTTCAGAAGAAAAAGACAAATTTGGTGATGATGGTTGGTATAATACCACTGATGGATACTCTGTAACTGTTAAACAAGATGAAAATGATTCAAAAAAATACTATGTAAGCGGGGTTCTCCCAATTATTGAAGATAGTGATCGGGATGGCGAATCTCAAAAACCCGACTTTAATGGTAATGGTAGTTTATTATATTATTTAGGGTTAGGCTTAAAGCTTGCTAATGCTCCCGAAAATTACGGAACAACAGGTGACTCTACGATTAATATATTGTTTGAACATGATGCTTTAGCTAAGGAATTTAAAAAGAAGATTGATAGTTCTGATTTCGGAACATCAAAAACCGTATATATTCTAAAAGCTTTAAAAGCTAGTGGATCTGATGGTAGTGCATTAACTCCTGCTGAAAAATATTTTGAAATTACAGTAGATTTAGATGGTGATGGCACTGAATATGCACCATATACAGTAACAGTTGATTATGCTGGCTTAATGTTTCAAGATGAGTCTAAAGGCTGTGCTGAAACTGAAAAATTTGACGAAGCTGAACTTGCTTCTCATGAACCTGAAAAAACAGAACTTAATGGTTATGGTTTTAAATTTGAACCAGTTGCTGATGTAACCATTAATTCTGATGAAATATCTGGAACAATAAAAGAGCAATCTTTAAATAATGGATTTATGAATAATACTGGTTATTTTGTTCCAGTAAAGATTTCAGTACCAATTGAAGAAGAATGGTTTGCACCATTTAAAGATAAATGGACAATTGCTCTTTATGACGAAAATGGTTCAAAGAAAGAGGCTTATAAGCCTAATGAACATGAACAAGAGCAAGGTTGGGTATTGGCCTTATTAAGACTTGATAGAAATAAAGAAGATAATAAAGTTGTAAAATATGAAATAGACTTTGATGGTGATGGTAAAGCTTTTTTACCATATACTTACGAAATATCATATAAAGATTTAACATTTAAATCTGAAAATAAAATAAGTTATAATTTCTTTAATGAAGCTACTGGTAAAAATGAAAATAGAGAAGTAGTTACATATGAAGGAGATTTAATATCTGATACTATATCATCAGAGTTTGATGATTTTGAATATCATGATTTTACCGGTTGGTATAGAGAAGACTCTGCTACTTTGTTTGATTTTGATAACTCTACTACGGGTAAAGATGAAGATTTATCTTTAAAAGCACATTGGACCCTTGATGTCGATAAATTCTTGGAGGACGTTGTTGCTGATTTAGCAGATCCAAAGTCTACTATATCAAATGATTATACTGATATTTTTGAAGTAACTAAAGCTGACAATGCAATTACATTTAAAGTGCTTGATTATACTACTAAATTAAGTGAACTAAAGGAAACATCAATTCCGGGAGCTATTGCTTATATATTACAAAGAGGAGAAATAAAAGATATTACGCTTTCTGTCGGAGAAGGTAATGAAGTTAAATTCACTAAAGAAGGAGCTAATAATCTAGTAATTTCAAAAACTGCTTTAGATGATGACGGCAAAGCATTAAAGGCAAAGATTCAAGATGGTGCTCAAGCTTTATTTGTAAAGGTGCTCGGCGGAGCTGATGCTGAGCAAAACATGACATTAAATGCTATGGCTCTTGCTAAAGAAAATAATAACTTTACTATTTCAATAGGAAAGTTAGATGATACTGTATCATTAATGAGTGATGCTCCTACTGATTATAAATTTAATTTTACAACTGATGTTGCTGGCGTAACAAGTGAAGAACAACTAAAAAATGCTTTAACAAGTGAAAGTGTTTCTCATATTCAAATATTACAAGGATTTACTGTAAAAGATACATGCAATGTGAATAGAGATGTTGTAATAACTGGTAAACATGAAGGCGGTAATTACACTCTTACTGCTGATAGTGGTGTAGAAAATATATTTAATGTTAATTCTAGCAATGTAACTATCGAAAATGTTAAATTAAAGGCTGCTACTAAAGATGCTATAGTCCTTAGTAATGGTTCTCTTACTACAAAAGATGTAACAATAGAATATGCTGATGAAAAAATACCTGAAACTGTAGAAGCAGGTATTAAAGTTGAGGCAGGAACTCTTACAGCCTCAAATATGACATTTGCAAAAGAACATTATAACACCCCTCTTGTTAAGGCTAAAGACAATGTTACTTCCATAAAATTAACGGATAATGGTGGTCTTACAGCAGTTCCTAAAGATAAAGTAGTAATTACACTTAACAAAGAAGGTAGTGATAGTCAAAAGGAAGAATCTGATGGATACAAATATTATCATAACGATTCTCATAATGCTAAAATTTATGCTACTGAATTAATAACTCATGAGGGTGGTGCAAGACATCACTTTATAAAATATAATTATTATAATGAAAATGTAACTCCTATTGATGGTACAAAAGTTAATCAATATGGTACTTTTACTTCTGAGGGCAAACAATTTACAATGTATGGTTACACAGAAAAAAGTTATCAAATCCTTTATGATAAAGATACAATTGAGGAGAAAGCACCTAGTGATGGGGTAATTAAAAAAGATGATTTAAAAGCCACTAGTGATAAAGGATATTGGGTTGTTTATGCCGTTGATGAAGCTCCTGGAGCAGCTAGGGTTACAGATAAAGCCTCTTTATTAGCAGCTCTTACTGATTCAACAAAAACAAGTATTTACATTCCTGATAAAACTGAAATCGATATGGAAGATGGAGATTTAGAAATTAATAATAACATTTCCATTTATACTAAGAGTTCAAATCCTGCTACAATAAAGAATATTGGAAAAATTACAATTAATGCTAATGATGTATCATTTAATAGAATAAATCTTGAAGTTAATGGTGAAAGTACTGAAGGTAGTGGTCTAATTGAAGTAAAGGGCAAAAAATTCTCTTTCTGGCAAGGTGGATTAAAAAATACAGGAGAAAAAGTAGATTACGCTATTAAGTATACAAATGATGAATCTGTTGTTGATATAAGATATATGGGCGCTGGTTCTACTGGTTTTGATGGAACAAACATTACTGAAGCTTATATCTATGTAGAGGGTAAAATTACTGATGGTTCAGATTTATATTTAAATAATTTTAAAAATGGTCCAAAAGGAGCTATCATCATAAATGGTTTTGAAGGAGCTAATAAAGAAGATGATATCTATGGTATCAGATTCTTAAGTAATACTGTTAGCACAACGGATTACGCTATGATGTTAACAAGTAGTGTATCTGGCCAAACGGGTGATATTCGATTTGGCAAAGGTAAGATTATAGTTGAATATAATGATAGTAATAAAAATTTTAATGGTATCGACTTATTAGTAGACGATCCAAAGAATGTAACAATAATTTACAAAAATACTGAAACATCTGAAACTCAAGACACTGCTCCTGCAGGTGGAAGTGGAATAAAGGTTTCCACTTCTGTCCAAAGTTCTTCGCCAATTGAAACTACTATTAGTGGATTGTCACAAAATGAAGAAGGAACTTATTCAGGAACACTTACCCAAGATGAAGATGGTAAATTTTATCTGCCACTTGTTATAACATCAAGTCAATTACAAGATAGAAAATCTAAAGTTAAAATAACTGATCCTAATGAAAATACTACTGAATATTTATATACAAGCTCTAATGAAAATGGTTATACAACTATTGCAAACATTGCTAATAGTTGGCCTTTAAAAGCTATTTCATCTATTCAAGCAATTAGCGAGGCTGCACCTCAAAATAACGGAACGATGAAAATTAATCTTGAGGCCCTTAAAGCTTCAAAAGCCAAAGAAGGAAAAGTTTATACTATTGCTTTTGATTATGATGGTGATGGATCTTATGATGAACCTCAAACAATTGATTATAGTGAAGTAAAAACAGAAGAAGAAATTATTCTTGACGCAGCTAAAAATACACAAGATGCCAAGAGCTTAACTGTAACAAAAAATAATAAAATTAATGGTTTAGAAGAAAATTTCTCTTATCAATATGATACTGAAAAAGATGTAACTTTATATAGAGAGAATAATGAAGATAAAGAATATACTTTTAGGTATAATAAGGTTGATACTACTCATAATGGAGATATAATTATAGCTGTTAGAAAATCCGTTGAAGCAGATACTAATACTTGCAAAAATGACATTTGTATTCCAACAATTAATGGCTGGGCTTTTGCTAACTTTTTTAAGAAGGTTAGTAGAGGATATCATGAATTCTCATTACTTCAAGATCTTATAAAGAAAGATAATGAAATAGTAGATGCTATAAGTAAAGTATCTAAGGTTCAAGATCAAGAACATAAATATGAGGTAACATTAAACCAAAAAAGATTAAATGATTGGTTAAATAATGCATATTTAAGTAGTGAATATTTTGATCCAGATCAAAAGGATAATAGCACATCTCCTGATGAAGGTAATACTGATGACAATGCTGTTGTACTTGAAGTTGAACTTGATGAAAATGACAAGTATATAGTTAGTATAAAAACAAAAGCAAACTTTACTGTAACTTCAAATGAAGGTCAAAAGCATGATGATAACAAGATAGATGTAAAATTTGAAAACCCTAATAATACAACTATTAAAAATGCGTTAGAATTCCTAGGCGAATCTGAAGGCACGCAAGCCACTTTAGATGAAATTAAAGAATTCTATGAGGCTTGTAAAAAATGGCATACTGTTCAAACAGGAGCTACAATATTCGAAGAATAAAAAGGTGTGATATTTTATACCACACCTTTCTTTATCTATAAAGGAGTTAAATGAAGAAGTTAATTATATTATTATCTATTATGGTATTATGTATGCCTATAGAAACTAAAGCAGTTGCAACTAATTCATCTTATGATAATATAAAGGTGTATTTATTCTATGGCGATGATTGTAAAGATTGCGATAAAGCTAAAGACTGGCTTGAAAATGAATTAAAAAATCATGATAGAGTTAGATCAGCACTTATTAATATCGAAAATGATGATAAGCTTTATAAAGATGTTAAAAAAGTTTTAGATATCAAAAAAGATAATGAGCCAGTTCTAATCTTAGGATCAAATTATTTTGTAGGATATAATGACAAAACTAAAAATAATTTGACGGAAGCAATTAAAGCTTATGAAGATGCTAAAGATTATTGTGATATTGTAAGTAAGATTCAAAATGATGAAGATACTAATAGCTGTTTAGAACAAAATAAAGATATATATGAAGTAAAAGAAGTTCCTATAGCTTTAGTAATAGGTATTAGTGCTGGAGTTTTAGTTATTGCTATAGCTCTTTGCACATTCATAATTATAAAAAAGAAGAGAAAGAAAGCGGATAAAAAATAATCTGCTTTTTATTTGCTTTAAATTAGCTTTTTCATAGACTTATTGACTAAATTTTATTATAATATCATCTCGAGGTGCTAAAGACATGGAGAAGTATTCATCTAGTCTTTCCATAAGTGAAAAGAGCGATATTATTAGAAAAAATTATAAAACCGCGAGTAGCTTAAATAGAAGAAGCGTTTCTTTGCGTGCTCCAAATTCTTTTGTAGAAAGCCCTACTAAACCTAAGGAAGAAATTATAAAAGTATCAGAGCCAGATGAAAAGTTTGCTTTACTATATCAAAGAGTTCTTACAGCTTCTATCGATGATATTCCCAAAGTTATATCAAGTGTTATATCTCCAAGTAATCTTAACTATACAAGATATATAAATATGCTTAAGCTTGCTATTATAAAAGAGATAACGGATCTTAGTAATATTGCTTTTGAAAATAATTCTTTAGATGATGAAGAAGTTCAAACTATGTATGATGAATTATTAGATACTTATGAAGCTATTGATGGGCTTGAAGAGGAAGAAGAGTTAATAGCTAGTTCCGAGGGTAGTACCAATACTTTATTCTTTAGAACTTCTTTAAATAGAGTAGTTCTTTATGAAGAGATTGATAAAGATATACCTAGTGATATGTATGATAAAGTATTAGAGCTTTTATACTGTCTTATAAGCGGTCATTTTAAAGGCCTAAAGTATTTAGCTGCTAAAAAGATGTTTGAGGTAAGACTTGATGAAATAAGAATTACATTTGTTAGACTTAGTAGAAATAAATTCTTATTATTAAATTGTTTTTTAAAGAAATATACTACAAATAAAGAATATCGAGAAAGACTTTCTCGAATAAGAGATCAATACCTTGATGAAAAAGATGACTATGTAAAAAGATGCAATGATCCAGACTTTATTGCAATGCATCAAAAGTATCTTGAGGATATTATCGCTTTATGTGAAACAGAAAAACGAGGCATAAAATGAACATAGTTGAGTATTTAAATAGTAAAAAGAAAACTCCTGAGGAAGTATGCCCTAAACTTTATGCCGGAATAACGTTTCTTGATTCTTTCTTTAATAATTTTAAAGATCCATTAAGAATTATAGCTAAAACATCCGTAAAAGATTTATGCCTTGCGTACTTCACTTGTGTCTCGGCTAAAAATTATGACAGTTTTATTTTATTAGTTAATAAATATGAAGACTTGTTTGAAGATGAGAATGTTGATCTTTTTGTAATATTATTAATTTTATGTACTAATAAAGAGTTTGTGAGTTCCTTTAAATCTGGTAGGGCCGATAAAGATGAATTAAAAAAATCTATTGCTCAAATGGCAGCTTCTTATAATATTCCCAAACAAGCAGGTATTAAGTTTATATTTAGATTTATTAGGAATATAAAAGATATAAATACCTTTATAACGATATTTCAAAAAATTAATTTTCGGGTAGATAATGCTGCAGAATTAATAGCAATTATATATACACATGATGACATAAGAAAAACTCATGACGATTACGGAGCTGATGGCGAATTTGATGAAGAAAAATTTGATAAAGAAATCATGGAAGCTGAAAAAGATATTGGTAATATCCGTGAGTGCTGTGGCTACTTTAAAGAAGTCTATACTAATAGTCGCAGGAAATATGCTGATGAAATAAGAAAGATAAATGGCTTTAATAATATTTTACAAAAAATCATCGATATTCTTCGAAAAAATCCTAGTTATGTCAAACCTGATGTTATGGATAGTATCTTAGCTTTAGAAGTAGATGATGAAATAAAACATACAATATTAGACTATATTTATAGCCTTAATTCTAAATCGGAAAGGGAAATCATAAAATCATATGATGACTTTGTAATCAGCTCTAGATATGCTTTAAAAGGTATTTTAAAAGACTATGGCATTAACATATATAGTTTATCAGGAGAAGAGATTGAGGCTTTATGCCAAATGCATAGTCTTGAGTTAAGGGGTATTTTAGATTTTTTCTTTAAATTCCAAATTCCACTTCCTAGTATTTCAAGTATTACATCTTATGATTTAAATGTTATTCAAAAGATAGCAAGTCTTTTGCAAAATGGGATATTAACTACTTCTTTCGTGGCAAGAAACATAAGTATTTTGGAAAAAGATAATCCTGATTATAAAATGCTTATTGCTAATTTAAATCTTTTAGCAAATAGTGACATTAATATTAAGAATTATCCTAATAGTCTAGATATTTTATTAAATGATTTATCTTATGCTTTAATGCTTTTAGAAAGATATGGTATTAGTATAAATAATAAAACAACTGATATCTCTTTTCTAAATAAACCAATGCTTGAAGCCAAGCTTGATCTTTTACTAGAGTGGGGTAAAGATATAACTATAATGGCAAATTATGATGACTTAAATGATTCTTATGAAGTTTTATACTTTAAACTTTTATCTTCATCTTTAGGCTTTGAATATACGCCAGATACTTATAGTATTTTTATGCCAAGTGATTTAATGCCTGATTCAGATGCCCTTGTACCTGAAGACTTAGCTACAAAATTTAGAGAAAATGTCGTTTATAGTCCGCTTCCTGAGTCATTTAATGATTATGTCGTAAATCAAAATGCCTTATCCTTTAAGGGGGTATATATTTCCCTTCATAGAGTATGTAAAAACCTTAGTGTTATCGATGCAAATGACCAAGAGCAAGTCTTTTATGCGATCATCTATCATGGCCATTATAATTTAAATCAAATTAATATTATTAAAGAGGAACTTGCAAAAGCTCTTAATAGAGCATAAAAGATTTGAAAGTATCCTCTTTTTTTGCTACAATGAAAGTATGAATATAAAGTTAGGAAATAACACAATTTTAGTCACCGTTGTATATAAGAATAATCGTAATATGTATTTTCGCTTTAATGAAAATGCTGATTTAATTGTGACTTGTCCTAAAGGCACCTTAGATGAAGAAATCGTAAAGCTTATTAAGAAAAATGAATCTTCACTACTTAAGATGTATAATACCGCATTAGATAAGAAAAATTATAATGAAAAATTCTATTTACTAGGTAAAGAATATAAAAGAGTCTTTGATGAAAAATATGATGAAGTTAAAATCGAAGGTGATTTTATTTATGCTAAAGACGATACAGCTTTAGAAAAATATGTTAAAGATAAATATACGGAAGTATTTACTAAAGAAGCCGAAGTTTGTGCTAAATGTTTTAAAAATCTTCCAGAATATAAATTAAAGTTTAGATTTATGAGAACAAGATGGGGAGTTAATAACTCAAGAGATATTAGTATTACTTTAAATACGGAACTTATTAAAAAAGATGAAAGATTAATTGACTATGTCATTATTCATGAAATGGCACATTTTTATGAACACAATCATTCTAAAGATTTTTGGAATATTGTGTCTTTAGCGTGTCCAGATTATAAAGAAAGGAGAAAAGCACTAAGAAAATGAAAATAACCAGTACGAGCAATGAGAAAGTTTTAGCGTGGGCAAAACTTAAGATGAAAAAGTATCGGGATATTGAAAATACTTTTTTAGTCGAAGGTGATAATTTAGTACGTGAAGCCCTAAAAAAAGGAATAGTTAAAGAGATAATTGCTACTTATGATACGATGTTTGATGTACCAAGCTATGTTGTAAACGAAAAGATAATGACTAAACTTTCCATGATGGTTAATCCTCCGAGTATAATGGCCGTATGTAGTTATATCTTGCCTGATAATATCGAAGGAAGGGTTTTACTCCTTGATAGAATACAAGATCCGGGCAATTTAGGAACGATTATAAGATCAGCGGTGGCCTTTAATTTTGATACCATCATTATTAGTGAAGACTCTGTTGATATGTATAACGAAAAAGTTATTAGAGCATCCGAAGGTATGATATTTCACATTAATATCATTAAAAGTGATTTAGAAAGCATGATTGATCTTTTAAAACGCAAAGGTTATAAGATTATTGGTACTGATGTTCATGGTGGTAAGAAGGTAAAAGAATATAAAGATAGTAATTATGCCTTTATTATTGGCAATGAAGGAAATGGTATGAGTATTGAAATTAAAGAGTTATGTGATGCTTTTGTTTATATTCCCATATCTAAAACTGTTGAAAGCTTAAATGCGGCCGTGGCGGCTTCAATAATTATGTATGAGGCCTCAAATGAATGATTTATATGTTGGTACAATAACGGGGTGCCATGGTATTAAAGGTGAACTTAAAATATTATCGGATTTTGAATATAAAGAAAGAGTTTTTACTAAAGGCTTTCCCCTTATAATTGATGATAATATTTATAAAATAACTTCGGTAAGAGTTCATAAAAATTTCTTTTTAATTACGATTGATGATTTATATGATATTAATGAAGTAAATCACTTAATAAATAAAGATGTGTATATTAAAAGATGTGATTTACCTCTAAATGAAAGTGAATATCTACTTAATGATTTAATGGGAGCAAAAGTATTTGATAATAATGAAGATATTGGCATGGTTACCGATATTGTTTTAGGTAAAAATAATAATTTTGTAAAAGTAGATAATAGTTTCTTAATTCCTCTTATAAGTGAATATATCGCTTATTTTGATGAAAAAAGTAATATTTTGTATACAAAAAATGGTAAAAGTCTAAAAATATCATAATTTTTATGATATACTTTATTTAATGGGCGAGGGAGGTTTTTATGAGAATTGACATTTTAACTCTATTCCCTGATATGCTTACAGGCTTTTTAAATGAATCTATTATTAAAAGAGCTATAGCAGATAACAAAGTTACTATTAATTTAATAGATTATCGTAAGTATACCAAGCTAAATAATAATCAAGTTGATGATACTGCTTTTGGTGGTGGCGCTGGCATGGTTATTATGTGCGAGCCTATTGTTCTTGCCCTTGAAGACATTAAAACGGATGATAGTCACATTATATTACTTGATCCTAAGGGTAAATTATATAAGCAAAAAGAAGCTAAAAGATTAAAAGAATATAAACATTTAATCCTTATATGTGGCCATTATGAAGGTATTGATGAAAGAATTAAAAACTATGTAGATGAAGTAATATCAATTGGCGACTATATTCTTACGGGTGGTGAACTAGCTTCTGCTATCATAACGGATAGTGTTGTAAGATTGCTTCCGGGTGTTATTACTTCTGAATCTTTAGATAGTGAAAGTTTTGATGAAAATTTACTAGATTATCCTGTATATACCAAACCCCGTAACTTTAGAGGTTATGAAGTTCCTGAAGTACTTCTTTCAGGTAATCATAAATTAATAGATGAATATCGGTATAATGAAAGAGTAAGACTTACTAAAGAAAATAGACCCGATTTAATAGGTGATAAAGATGAGTAATTATATAATTTTAAAAGATAATGAGGAAAAACAAATTGTTAAAGTAACTGCTGAAAATTACTATACTTTTACGCCTAAATCTAAAACAAAAGAAAGTGTTACTTATATTACAATTTATGATTATGATAAAATTTGTAAAATTGTTTTAAAAAAATTAATGATTAAATATCAAAAGCTTATTAATATGCTAAATGATATTAATGGAGAAGATGATTCATCTTCTAATTATGCTCAATGCCTAGATGAATTAAATAAATTATATGATATGATTGAGTACAAATATAAAAAGTATTTAAAACAAGAACTGTATAATAAATTTATTGAAGATTTAAGCAACTTAAAAGAATTTATTGTCATTGGTGTAGAAAATAAAAACACTATAAGGAGATAATAATGGGTGATAATAGTAGTCTTAAAGAAGAACAATTAAAAGCTGCAATGGAAATGCAAGAAATGGGTATAGATCCCGACCAAATAATGGTAACGTACACCCCAGAGGAATTCCACGAGATGTATAATGGTCCAGAAGACGTTCATTTTGAACTGACAGAAGAAAATATAGATGCATTTCCTATTTCACTGCTTGGCTGTAGTTCGGTTTTACGTGGCTACGATTTGAGCGTAAATGCTTTTGGGAATCCTTTTAACCAAAATATAGTGGATTTATATAATAGAACAATCAGAAAAGCTCTAACAAATGCCGATGAATGTGATTATTCAGTAAGACAACTTGTAATGCAAATAGATATACAAAGTACACTTGATAAAGCTATTGCTGCGGCCTTGGCTTATTACATGGAAGAATTTGAAGCCGATGAACGAGCTTATGAATCTGCGATTAACACAATGCAAAAAGCTGAACTTGCTAGTGATATGCGCCGAAGTAAGATGGTAGTAGATAGAGTTGTCTTTACTAAAAATGGTAATGATGATCTTACTAAATTCCTTCAAGAGTTATTATATGATATAAGGGAAAGATGAGCGATTATCTTTTTTTAATTGCTAATCTTTCTAAAATGTTATACAATTACATTAGGGTAGAATAATATGAAAAAGAGTAATAGAAAATGTGTGATGTCTAGTAAAAATGCGGTTACTTTAATTATCGTGACTGCTATTTGTATCTTGTTAGTTATAATTGGTTTATGCAGTGTTTTAAATCGTTATTTTGATAACAAAGAAAATCGTGAAGAAGGTTTAAGACCAACTTTTTATGCTGATGAATTAACAAAAATGGATATTATAGTTCCACCTGGTAAAGAGAATAATGAAATTAATAGTATTGACTACAAAATCTCTTTACAAAACAAAAACGATGTAACTAGTGTTTGTCGTTATAATTTATATTATTATTGGGATGAAAATCCTGAGGGTTACTATCGTGATGACCACCAAGATTCAATTACTCTAACTGGTGCTTTAAATGATCATATTATTTTTGAAAATATTGAATTAAAAGATTATAATTTAGGTGATTTAAGAACCTTATTAGCGTCTTATTATATTATTAATGATGGTAATGAAATAACTAATCAAAATTGGCATATCACATCATATTTTCATGGTAATCAAATTTCAGAAACTATAAATAATAGGAATTTCCCTGGTAGTATTGGTGTTGAAGAAGTTATATGTACTGAAGCTATCTATTTAAAAGATCAAAATATTAGCCAAGATAATAATTATATTTGTTTAAACTCTAGAGATGAATTCTGTGCTGAAGAAGATTTATATGAAATTATTAGTATGGATGAAGATGGTATTAAAGTTGTAAGAACTAAAGCTTTTGGTATTTCTTCATGGAACAATGATTTATTACCAAGACTTGAAGAAGCATTTCTAGATACTGATGGTAAATATATACGAGGAATGACTTTAGCACATAATTGGTCTTTATATGATGAAGAGAATTTAAATGCTAGTATTCAAACTCTTGAAGAACATGAAAATAATGCCGAAAATAAAGTAGTAAGTAAAGTAGGTCTTTTATCATTAAGTGATTATAGACGCTTAAAAGATTTAAATGGATATAATAAACCATATCTTCTTTTATCTGATACAGGACTAGTTCTTAATATGGATGGGTCTTTAGCTAAAACTAGTACTACCGGATATGTATATCCTGTTTTATATCTTGATTTAAGTGCTGTAGTATCTAAAGGTGATGGTACTTGGGGAAATCCATATTTTGTAAATTAAATATGTAATTTCTTTAAAAAGTATGTTATAGTAATAGAGTTTTAGGAGATATATATGGCATATACAAGAAGTTATTTAAGAGAAAAAGCAATGATTATTATCTATCAAATTAGCATAGATGAAGAAAATAAAATTG
Source organism: uncultured Bacilli bacterium (assembly GCA_947586825.1). Lineage (GTDB taxonomy): Bacteria > Bacillota_I > Bacilli_A > RF39 > UBA660 > UBA6448. The sequence continues at coordinate 32,453 of CANPXU010000007.1, forward strand.
ATTATGATTTAGATGCTAAGATAAGAGAAAATCTTGAAGTAGATAATGAATTTGTTAAAGAGATTGTTTATGGCGTTGAAACATATAAAGGTGAGCTTGATAAAATTGCTAATGAGCATATGGTAGACTGGGATATCAGTCGAATTGATAAAACCGGTAAAGCCATATTAGAGATAGCTTTGTTTGAGCTTAAGTATACTGATACTCCAGAGGTTGTTGTTATAAATGAAGCTATTGAGCTTGCTAAAAAATACAGCGATGATTCAGTAAGAAAGATTATTAATGCCGTTTTGGATAAAGTAATAAAAGAAATGTAAACAGTAGGAGACTAAAATGGAACATGAATATTTAAAAGTAAGTGAGATTAATAATTATATCAAAATGATTTTAGATGGTGATCCATTTTTAGGTAAAGTCTTTATATCTGGTGAAATATCTAATTTTAAAAATCATACTCGCGGACATTTATATTTTTCCCTAAAAGATGAAGGGGGAAGAATTAATGCCGTGATGTTTGCAAGTAGCGCCAAAAATTTAACATTCGTGCCTGAAGATGGAATGAATGTTTTAGTTGAAGGAAGAATAAGTGCTTATCCAGCAACAGGAAGCTACCAAATATATGTTGATAAAATGGAAATGGATGGCATTGGCAAACTATTTATTGAATATGAAAAGCTAAAGAAAAAGCTAGAGCAAGAAGGCCTATTTTCACCCGAACATAAAAAGAAGATTCCTAGATATCCGAACCGGATAGGTGTAGTTACGGCTTCAACGGGAGCTGCTGTTCGAGATATCATTTCAACTATTAAAAGAAGATATCCTATCTGTGAAGTAATTTTATTTCCAAGTCTAGTTCAAGGCGATGGAGCAAAAGATAATATTGTTAAACAAATAAAAATTGCTGATAGTTATAATTTAGACACCTTAATCGTGGGTCGCGGTGGAGGTTCTATTGAAGATCTATGGGCTTTTAATGAAGAATGTGTAGCTAGAGCTATATATGAGTGTAATACGCCCATCATTAGTGCCGTAGGGCATGAGATAGATTTTACAATTGCGGATTTCGTAGCTGATTTAAGAGCTCCAACTCCAACGGGAGCAGCTGAAATGGCTGTGCCTACAATCATGGATGTTAATGCTTTAATCGAAAATTATACGATTCGTCTTAATAAATTTATCAAAAATATGATTAATGAAAAGTTTATTAGATTAGAAAGATTTAAAAGATCCTATATTCTAAAAAATCCAATGAGTATTTATGAAATAAAGGAACAAAAAGTAGATAATTTAATAGACAATGCTAGAAATAATATTTTAAACATTTTGTATAACAAAGAAAAAAGAGCTCGTGAAATTATGACAAGCTCTATCTTGCAAAATCCTATGTCTTTAATTGAAAAAAAAGAAAATAAGTTATCACTTTTAATAAATAGTCTTAAACTATTAAATCCATTAGGAATACTGGAAAAAGGTTATAGTATTATCAAAAGTGATAATGAAGTAATAAAAGATGCTAGTAAACTTAAACAGGGTAGTAATATTGAGATAAAGATGCACGCTGGAGAAGTTTCAGCAACAGTTATGGAGGTTAGAAAATGAAAGAAGAAAAAACTTTTGAAAGTGCTTTAGATAATCTTGAAAAGATTGTTAAAGAACTAGAAAATGGTAATATTGATTTAGACAATGCTATTAAAAAGTATACAGAAGCTATGGAATTGTCTAAGTATTGTTCAGAAAAATTAAAAGATGCTACTGATAAGGTAAATAAAATATTAACGGAAAATGGTGAACTAAAAGATTTTGAAGTTGAAAATAGCTAAATTAGCTATTTTTTTGTTGCCTTTTAATTGTACTTTAACTAATTTTTTGATAAAATGATAATAGTAGGAGTATGGTAAATATGAAGCATATTAGATCACTTCTTTTTTGCTTATTAATAGTGATTGTCATTTTAATAAATATACCATCTAAAGATGCTTTTCAAAAAGCTGATACTCCTGACTTAAGTAAAACTGCGGAAGCAGGTATATTAAACCCTAAATGGGAATATTACAATAGTTTATCTGATGAAGAAAAAGCTAAATGGCAAGCTGCTCCAGAAAAGTATATTATTCCAAGTGATGGTGCTGGGAGCGATGATTATAGTGTCAAAATGAAAGCCTATGCTCCAATAGCTTATTCAGCAAGTCTTCCTGCAAAGGTTGATTTAAGAAACTATAATGGTCATAATTATGTGACGGCGGTTGAATCACAAGGTGGCCTTGGTATTTGTTGGGCTTTTGCATCTAACGAAGCATTAGAATCAAATATGCTTATGCATTCTAAAGGAACTTTAGATTTTTCCGAAAGACAACTTGACTATGCGGCTGCGAAAAATACTACTATTTATAAAGAGGGATTTAACCCTTATGCTTCAGCCAATTCTCGAAATATTGGCGAAGGTGGTACTTTTAATAGTGCCGCTAGATATATGGCGATGGGACTTGGCGCTGTTAAAATGACTGGCGTATGGTCAACTTGGAATGAAAGCAAAGCGGCAGTCAACATTAAAGATGCTTTAAGTTTAAATAATACCTCTTATTTAGTAACTGATTATGTAAAATTTCCAGATATTACTAGAAATGCTTCTTCAGTAGATAAAGAAAATTGGCGTAAGAAAATAAAAACACATCTTATACAAAATGGTGCTGTATATATTTCTACTTTATCTCCTGAAAAATCGGCTGCTAAGGGTTGCTATGTTGATCAAGCATCTAATGGTATGTCAGGCTTATTAAACTGGAATGAAAGTTGTGAGAGTAGTTTTGCTACATCTACTTATAAAGGCACTCATGCTATGGCCATTATTGGTTGGGATGATAACTATTCTCTTACTTATTGCTCATATAAAAATGGTGATACAAAAGTCGGTGTTAGCAATTCTAATTGTGTAGCTGATGGTGGCAAATATAATTCTGTAACTGGTGCTTGGATACTTAAAAATTCATGGGGAAGCTTAACACCATATATTTATTTAGCTTATGATTCTGATTATTTAGAGGCAGCAGGTATCATTAATGTTGTTACCAAAGACTTTGATAATTCATATAGTACTTTTGGCCCTGTAAGTATAACTAATGTTACAGGTCATAAAGTTGAAGCTTTATTTCAAAAACCAAGACCTACAGAAACTTTAAAAAGAGTATCATTTGAAACTTCTACAACCCAAGATGTAACTTATAATGTTTACTATGGCGATAAAAATACGAAAAACTTTATAGGTAGTGTAAAAGTAGATACACCTGGAAGATATAGTGTAGAAGCCGGAGATGCTTTATTAACTCAAGAAGACTTTACTATCTATGTTGAGCCATCTGTTGGTAATGCATATACTCAACCATCAAAAATATATGCTTTTACTAAAAATACTCAAAAAGATCCTAGTGCTACTACTTATTTTGAAATAACAAGCCCTAAATGGCAAAGCAATGGCACTTATAAATATAATATAAAAACGAGAGTTATAAACTTAGATACTGGTACTAAATTATCTTTTATAGTTAAAGATGTATATGATAATACAATTGTTAATTATACTGATGATCAATCATATGTAGTCGCAGGAGCTTACGAAGGAGTTGTTGTTTTACCTAGTAAACTTGCTAATAACTCAATTTATTATATTGAAACTTATGCTAATGGCAAATTAATTGGTAAAAATTCCTTTGCTACAGGTATATCTTTAAGTAGTGTTAATAAATCAGGAACTTTATATTATGTCCTTAAAAATGAAGCAGATTTAAAATATATGACTACTTTACAATATAAGTTTAGTAACTTTACTCTTACCAATGATATTACTTTAACAAGTACTAATTTTGAACCTTTAGGAAGAAATACTGTTGATCAATTCCGAGGAAAACTTGATGGTAGTAATCATGCAATAAATAATTTACAAGTAAATAACTCTAATGCAGGTTTATTCTTTAAAATTGAAGCCAACATTAGTAATTTAAAAATTAAAAATGTAAATATAACCTCTACCGGTACTTCTTCAGGCGTTCTTGCAAGTGAGTCAAATCATTCAACTATTAAAAATGTTTTAACTGAAGGTATGATGAATTCAACGAGCACTACGGGTTACATTGGTGGAATCGTAGGGTATGCTGAAAATACGGATTTTATAAATGTTGTCAATGAAACTAGTTTAGTAGGAGGAAAGCCTGGCGCCATTACAGGATATTTTGGAAGTTATTCAACGATAACTAATGCATTAAACCAAGGATTAATTTCCCAAAATAATTCTGTAGCCTCAACATTTTTCTATACACTTGCTTTAAAGAGTAATACACTAGAAAATTTAGTTGATTTAGCTATTGAAAATGATGCTAAGTGTGGAACCCCTATTAGTTATTCAAGCAGTCAATTAACTGTTAAAAATGTAGTGTATCCAAGAGAAGATAAATGTAGTTATATTGGTACTGCTGTTGATAAAAATAACTTAAAATCGGCTTCTACATACTCGAGTTTCGGTTATGATTGGTCAACAAGTAATGGGTTACCATATATTAAAGAAAATCCTGTAATTTATATTACTAGCTTTACACCAATAGGTGCCAAAAATCTGTTTGTAGGTGTAAACTCTGTGATGGAAATTAGCCCAACCCCTTCAAATGCAACCTATAAAGGTGTAACATTAAAGAGTAACAATGAAAATATTGTAAAAGTAGTAAATGGTAATCAATTGCAAGGTGTATCTACTGGTAAAGCAACTGTTTCTGTTACTACGGCTGATGGAACATATATAACTAAAGAAGCAACAGTTTACGTTTTAGATGATACATTGAAGCAAAGATTTAGTGATGGCTATTTATTTATCCCTGAAAATTCTACACCAAGCAGTTTAAGTAATGGTCAGTATACTGTTACCGCTTCCAAGAATGATATTGGAACGGGAACAAACCTTACTTATAAACTTGGTAGTCAGGTAGTAGGTTCTTTTGTAGCAGTAGTAAAAGGCGATTTAAATGGTAATGGTAAAGTCCAAGCTGATGATATATTACTGATGAAAAGGCACATATTAAAACTGGATAATGCAAATCCCCTTAGTGCCGCTCAAATAAAGGCAGGGGATATAACAGGCTCAGGTATATCAGCTATTGGCATATTAAAAATGCAAAGACATATTTTAAGACTAGATGGAGGAGGTGAACTTTAATGAGAAAATTTATAAAAAGTGCTGCAATAATTGCTATTATAAGCATTCTTATAAGTATTCCTTTTTTTGCTAAAGCTGCTGGAACTGTCAGCTATTCCATAAGTTCATCTAGCGCTAGTGTCTATCCTGGGTCAACCTTTACGGTATCTGTTTATATATCTGGTGCTAACGCTCGTCTAGCTAGTAATACAATTACGATAAATTATGATACTAGTAAGTTCCAATACGTATCTTATAGTGTACCTGCGCCTGCTACAAGTGCAGATGTAATGGTTAATACAATGAGTGGTAGTGTAATTTATTTATATACCGATAGTAAAGGTGGAATGAATCCTTTAAATAATGGTGTTGTAGCAACCTTTACTTTTAAAGCTTTAAGTAGCTATGGTGCCGGCAATATTAGTTTTGTTGCTGAAGGTGCTGCTGATCAAAATGCGAGTAGCTATAATATAAGCAAGGCAACAGGATCTACTAGTGTTAATATAGTATCTCCTCCTGTAATAAGTTCTAATAATTATTTAAGTTCAATAACAGTTGCTGGCGGTTCTCTTTCTCCAGCATTTAATCGAAATACAACTTCATATAGTATTGTAGTAGATGCTGCCGATACAACCATTAATGCTACAGCAGAAGATGGTACAGCAACTATTCAAGGAACAGGTTATACAGCCTTAAATTTTGGTTTAAATACTTTCTATGTAACTTGTACGGCTGCAAATGGTACATCTAGGACATATATATTAAATATTACAAGACCTGTAAAAGGTTCTACGAATACATCATTATATTCTTTATCTGTTAGTAATACTTCTATTTCCTATAACGGAGGTTATACCTATTCAGCAACGGTAGATAATTCAGTAAAAAAAGTTAAAATTGATGCTAGAGCTGTTGATAGTAAAACTTCTCTTAAAGGAACTGGAATTCAGTATTTAAGCGTTGGTGAAAATAATTTTGTGGTAACTGCTATATCAGAAAGTGGTATAACAGCCTCATATAATATTGTCATTACTAGAAAGAGTAAAGGATTTGGGGGTAATAAAGACCCTGAACCAGAAAAGGATCCTGAAAAGGAAGAAAATAAATCTGATAGTAATCTATTAAAGAGTTTAGAGGTTACAGGAGCAACATTTAAATTTAATAAAGATCGTTTTGATTATTATTTAACTGTTCCATATACACAAGAAACACTAGAAATTAATTATGAAGCTGAAAGCGAAAGTGCGATTGTTAGAGTTAATGCTGAAAGTACTTTAAAAGTTGGAAGCAATGTTGCTATCATCGAGGTTGAAGCTGAAAATGGTGATGTTAAAACATATCAAATTGTCATAACAAGAAATGATGAAGTAGCAATTACTGAATATACTCCTGAGGCGATAATTGCTGCGCTTGATAATCAACTTGAAGTAGTAGTCGCTGTTGATGCAAATTCTGATAGTATGCTTCTTGATGAGTCCATACTTACTAAACTAAAAGAGACTAAAAAGCTACTTACAATTAAGATTTTAGATGAATTTGGTAATATCCAAGAAGTAATAATTATAAATGGCGCAGATATAACTGATACTTCAACATTATCTTTAGATTTAATACGTAATATTACTGATAAAAAATTACTTCAATCATTAGATTCTAGTTATATAAGTGTTAATACTAAGGGATCTAATATCCCTGATAATACAATATTTAGACATTATATTGATTCTATTAAAGATAAATTTATCTTATATTATATTGAAAAAGGCGATGTAGCTACCCAAAAATTGGAAATCAAAAATGGCTATGTTGAGTTTACTTTAAATAATAATGCTAATTATGCTATCGTTAAAATGCCTGCAGAAGCCAAAGATCCAGTCGTTGAAAAACCAGAAGAAAAGCCGGTCAAAATTGAAGATGATGGTATAGGTTTTGGTAAGTGGATTATATTTGGTAGTGGTACTATTGCTTTGGCAGGAAGTGCTGCTGGAGTAGCATATATCATTAGAAAGAAGAAAAGTATTATTGATGGTGCCGAAGTTGAATATCTTGACTTAGAACCTGAAAACAATGCAGTTGCTGCTCCTGCTGTAGATAATAGTGCTGTCGATACTATTCCAGCAATGGATACACTTGATATTGACGTTGAGACATTATCTTCTGAACCAGCAGTAGAGATGTTAGCAATTCCTGATCCTTCGATTACTCCTAAAGATGAAACAACAGGTGCTAAAGAAAACTACCATTATGAATGGCAAAAGGAATATTTTACCAAAAAGGAAAAAGAGGATAAAATTAAGGCAGATCTTAATGAGTTATTAGATCCTAAATATGAAATAAAACCTATCTTAAGTGCTGAAGCAATTGCGGATACTTTTGTAGATGTCAAAATTGATTTTGATTTTGAACCTATCGATAATAGTGTATCAGTAACGGCTGAAGAAAGTGTTGAATCTTTAGAAAATAGCACTATAGAAGTAAATCAAAACTAGGAAGTTATTTCCAATATATTAAATTATAAATAGTTAATAATAAATAATGTGATGAAGTATGAAAAAGATATTATTGTTATTAACTATTTTATTTTGGCCTAGTACTACTTTAGCGTACTCTCATTTCATTATTCCTGGAGGGCAAAGTATTGGTGTTGAAGTAGATACCAAGGGAGTAATGGTTATAGGCTTTTATAAAATCGATAATGAATATAATAAATCAGATTTACAAATTGGTGACTATATTATTAAAATAAATGATAATGAGGTATCCAGTTTGGAAGATTTAACAAATAGTATTGAAAAATACTCAAGCGATGGAAAAGTTAAAATGACATATATAAGAGATAATAAAGAATATACTTGTGATTTTAAGATTATAAATTCTGAAGGAAAATATAAAACTGGTTTATATGTTAAAGATGGTATAAAAGGTATAGGAACTTTATCTTATATAGATCCTCAGACTAATATTTATGGTGCTTTAGGTCATGAAATTATCGAAGGTAATACAAGTATTAAGGTAAATATATCAGATGGTTATATTTTCCCTAGTTACATAACCGGAATTGAAAAAAGCTCACCAGGCAAGGCAGGAAGCAAAATAGCTACGTTTGATTATGAGATTCGCTATGGCGATATAATTAAAAATACTGATTATGGTATATTTGGTGTCTACGATAATCCTAAAGGAGAAGTAATGGAAGTAGGTACTCCTAAAATAGGAGAAGCCTATATTAGAACCGTATTAAAAAATGATAAAGTAGAAGAGTATTCTATAGAGATAACTAAGATAAATGATACTTCTAAAACTAAAAATATAACATTTAAAATAAATAGTAATGAATTACTTGAAAAAACCGGTGGGGTAGTTCAAGGTATGAGTGGATCACCTATAATCCAAAATAATAAAATCGTTGGTGTATTAACTCATGTTATCGTTGATAACCCTTCAACTGGATATGGAATATTTATAACTAAGATGCTTGAAGAAGGCGATAAAAGTAAGAATTAAAAACAAAATTCTTACTTTTTTTATTATTGTAAAAAGCATAAATTAATAGTATATTAATCATAAGAGGAGTGATGATGTAAAGATGTGGCTTGTATGGCTAATTATTGTATTGGTACTGGCATTTATTGAAATATCCACGGTTAATTTAGTATCGATTTGGTTTATAGCAAGTGGTTTAGTTTCTTTAATAGTATCAATCTTTTATGATAATTTTTACGTCCAATTTGCTATCTTTGTAGTCCTAGGTATAGTTTTATTACTTACTACCAGAAAGTTCTTAGAAAAGCTAATAAAACCTAAAGAAGTTAAAACTAATCTTGATCGCGTCGTAGGGATGGAAGCTATTGTTACCGAGGATATTAAAAAGCATGCAATTGGTGAAGTAAAAGTTGATGGCAAAAAATGGAGTGCTGAAAGTAAAGAAAACTTAAAAGTCGGTGATGAAGTTATCGTTGAAGAGATAAATGGTGTTAAATTAATTGTTAGAAAGAAGGAGGATTAAATATGCCATTTTTAATTGTTATTTTAGTTATTATTGTTTTATTAGTTATACCTAATATTAAAATTGTACCTCAAGCAAAAAGCTATGTTATTGAAAGACTAGGTTCATATTATACAACTTGGAAAAATGGGTTACATTTTAAGATACCTTTTATTGATAGAGTATCTAATGTAGTAACTTTAAAGGAGATTGTTAAAGATTTTGATCCACAACCTGTTATTACTAAAGATAATGTTACAATGCAAATTGATACAGTTGTATATTTTCAAATTACTGATCCTAAATTATATACATATGGTGTTGAGTTCCCTGTCAGTGCTATTGAAAATTTAACTGCTACAACTCTTCGTAATATAATTGGTGAACTTGAACTAGATCAAACTCTTACTTCAAGAGATATTATTAATTCTAAAATGCGTTCTATTCTTGATGAAGCAACTGACCCATGGGGTATTAAAGTAAATAGAGTAGAGGTTAAAAATATTTTACCTCCTAAAGATATTCAAGAAGCTATGGAAAAACAAATGCGTGCTGAAAGAGAACGTCGTGAGAAGATACTTCAAGCAGAAGGAGAAAAGAAATCTAGTATCCTTATTGCTGAAGGCGAAAAAGAAAGTGCTATTCTAAGAGCTGAGGCAGAAAAAGAAGCTAGAATCAAAAGAGCCGAAGGTGAAGCTGAAGCATTACTTAAGATTAAAACGGCTGAAGCCGAAGGCATTAAGCTTTTAAAAGATGCCAAAGCTGACAATTCCGTTCTTACTCTTAAGAGTTATGAAACACTTGCTAATATGGCCAATGGTCAAGCTACTAAAATTATTGTTCCAAGTGATTTACAATCTATTGCCACTATCGGTACTACCATTAAAGAAATGATGAGTGATAATAAGTCAAAGTAATACTTTGGCTTTTTCTTTTTTATATTAATAATATATATGGCAAGTAAACATTATTAAATAGACTTTTAAGCATAAAAATGATATTATTAAAATAGGGTGAGATTATAAATGGTATGTCCAAAGTGTGGTAAAAATACTCCAGATAATAAAGACTTTTGTGATCATTGCGGTGCTGCATTAATTGGACCACAAAGTATATACTTAAACGAGCCTAATTCAAGTAATAAAATTGATAAGAATAATATAAGTTCTATAACAGGAATTGATATAAATGAAATAAGCCAAAGTACTTCAGCTTTTAATGATTTTAATATGTCTATGCAAGACATTGATGGATCTAAAAATAAAACAGAAATTAAGATTAAAGTAGATTTTAAACTAATTCTTTTATTTATTTTAATTCTTATTATAATGGCATTATCTATATATATTATGAAAAGACCAGATGATGTTAGTAATACAGCATCTTCTGGCAGTTCTAATACTGAAAAGTGCGAAGATAAAGTTGTTACTGAAACTAAATATATTGGTCATAAAGTTACTACTACTAACTATACTTTTACAATGCCTGATGGTTATGAATATAACGAGCATACTAATACTGGGAATGTAATTATTCGTGGTAATGGTGTTGAAATGATTGTTTATCCTACATCAACAGGACGAATTGATAGTATAACAAGTGGAGTAGTAGAGACTAAATATAAAGAATACTCTGATGCCTCTATTGAAGAAACTACTTTAAATCAAAGAAAAATATATATTGTAAGTTATTCAACAAAGGGTACTTATTATTTTGACTTTTATTACCAATTTTCTGGTGAAAAGATATTATATGGTCAAGCTAAATCTAGTGATAAGAATAAACTAACTAGTACAGAAGTACGTAATATAATTTCTTCTTTTGGTATAAGACAAGCTTATGGAAACTTTAATTATGATCCATCAGGATTTAACCAAGAAAATGTTTTATCTTCTCTTAGATAGACACTTATGATAAAATAACATAATGAAAAAGGTGGGATAATATGTTTGATTATCTTGGCGATAGACTTTCTAATGCCATTAAAAATATCCGTAAAATGGGTAAAATTACGGAAGATAATATATCTGAAGCTATGCGAGAAATTCGGATGGCTCTTTTGGAAGCTGATGTAAATTACCAAGTAGTTAAAGAATTTACAGAAAGCGTTAAAGAAAAGGCTTTAGGAGCCGAGGTTGCTAAAAGTTTAAAACCTGATGAACTATTTATCAGTATTGTTAAAGATGAACTAGTCTCTTTATTAGGCGAAACGGAAAGTGCATTAGAAGTAGATAAAAAACCAACTTTACTAATGCTTGTAGGTCTTCAAGGAAGTGGTAAAACTACTACAGCTGGAAAGCTTGCTAATTATGTTCGTAAAAAATTTAATAAAAGACCTTTATTAGTTGCCTGTGATATATATCGTCCTGCAGCTATTGAGCAACTTGAAGTTATAGGTAAACAGTTAGATGTTCCCGTTTATAAAAAGGATACTAAAGATGTTTGTGAAATAGTTAAAGAAGCTTTAGAGTATGCCAAAGAAGAGCACTTAGACTATATTATAATCGATACTGCCGGAAGATTACAAATTGATGATACTTTAATGGCTGAATTACAAAGACTTGAAAGTAGCTTTAATATTGATGAAAAGATATTAGTTATTGATGCTATGGTGGGTCAAGATGCTATTAATGTTATTAATGGATTTAATAATTCTTTACATTTAACAGGTTCAATACTAACTAAGATGGATAGTAATACTAAGGGTGGTGTGGCTCTTTGTGTTAGACATTTAACTAATGTACCTATTAAGTTTATTGGTAATAGTGAAAAACTTGATGGTTTAACAACTTTTGATCCTGAAAGAATGGCTGAAAGAATTCTTGATATGGGGGATATCCTTTCCATATCTGAAAAAGTTGAAGAGGTAATAAGCGAAGAAGAAGCTAAAGCTGATATTAGTAAAATCCGTAAAGGAAATTATGATTTGAATGACTTCTTAAATAATTTAAAACAAATTAAAAAACTAGGACCTCTTGAAAATATCTTAAAGATGCTTCCAGGAGCTCGAAAGATGGGCTTAAACCAAATTAATATTGATCCTAAAGAAATGGCTCATATCGAGGCTATAGTACTTTCTATGACGCCTTATGAAAGAAAAAATCCAGACATATTAAAAGCAACACGCAAGATGCGTATTGCTAAAGGCTCAGGTCGATCTGTTGAAGAAGTTAATCGTTTATTAAAGCAATTTGATGAAATGAAGAAAATGATGAAGATGGTTGCTAATGGTAATATGAATTTACCTTTTTAAGCTTCTTGCAAAATCTTCTAAATGTTCACCCGCGGTGATTCCCATTTGGCTAATAGCTCGATTGGTTTCACCCGCGGTTTTTTTATTGCTTAAAATTATTCTTTTATATAAATCAAAAGCAGCTTTAGGATCTTGTAAATATATTTGGTATAGTTCAATAGCAATTAATGCTGAATAGCCATATGGTGTATCATACTCAATGGGATATGATAATAATCGCTTTATGTAATAAGCTCTCATATCAGTATAATCTACTCGAGCTTGTTCAATAATACTTCGCATATTAACTTTTTTGTGCTCACTATGCATCTCACCAACCATATCACATAAATCGCTAACTTCTAAAAATAATCTAGCACAATCAAGTACTTCATTATAAATCTTCTTCATTTCGATTGCAGCTTCTTTTTTATAAGATGAATTTTGCATAAACCAGTTATTGGCTACTAACTCCATAAAGATACTTTCAATTTCATCAAAAACAATATTATCTTCACTATCAAGTTCAAAACCTCGATAGCCAAAAGCTGTTGCATGAGCAAATTCATGAGTAAGAACTGCTAACATCTCATAATTTGATGTATCTATAACATCTATTAAAACATCTTTAGCTTTTGGAGAACAATAACAATGTCCAGAATAACCAGAAGCTTGATTTTTTTTATTAGGAGAAACTACCATTAAATTAGTATATCTTTTATCAAAGATTGGTCTAAAACAATTATATACCTCTGCATCAGAATCAGCATAAAAGAAATTCATAAGTCTTAAAGCTTCATTAATAGATATCTTTGAACTATTTGATTTAAATCGCATATATTTAAGTTCTGGAGTTGCAATTTGATCAAAAACAGGGTATACAAAAGGATTATTAGCTATAAAACTAATATCTCTACTTAAAACCCGCAAAGCTCCTTGTTTCTCTACCGATGTATCTCTTTTATATTCTAAAAAAGCAAAGGCTTCTTCAAATTCAGGAGAAATATCTGGATCAAGCATATAACTAGTAATTAATTTTTCATCCCATACGTATTTAGTCATTTTAAACCCCCAAAACAGGGTTTATTATACTATTTATTAATATATATTTCAATTAAAAAAGCTTTCTTTTTAGGGAAAGCTTTATAATGAATCAACTTCTAAGCTTTGAATTTCAGCACTAGGAGCATTAGTATAATTTACTTGAGTATTATCCATAAGGATATTTACACCTGGATTATTAATTTCATCTAGGGTAGGCACGGTAGGAACAGCAGGCATAGTAGGTGCTGGAGTTGGTGCAGGAGTAGGGACTTCCACAATAGGAGCTACGTTTTGAGTTGTTATTGTAGCCTCAGGAGTAGGAGCATTCTCTATTACAGGTTGTACATTGTTACTAGCCGATAGAGGAGTAACTTCAGCTTGAACGCCTTCAACCGTATCAAGGTCACTTCCAATAAAGGCTTTTTTAACTTCTTCATCATTTTTACCAAAATCTTCTTCGACACTAATAACTCTTAATACTTCATCAATACTTGTAACACCTTGGATTACTTTTAATAAGCCATCTTGAAGTAAAGTTTTAGTTTTTTGCTTTTCATAAACGAGTTCTCTTAAGTTTTCTTTTCTAAGATTACTTGTAATAGCATCTCTGACATCTTGGTTAATAATTAATACTTCGTGTAAACCAGCTCTACCACGATAACCTTTGATACAATTATCACAGCCTACAGGTTCATAAATTGATTCTACATCTATATTTAATACTTTTTGAAATAAGTTTTTTTCATAAGGTGTCGTAGTTCTACTTCTACGACACATTGGGCAAAGTCTTTTAACAAGTCTTTGAGAAAGAACCCCTGTTAAAGCTGAACCTAATAAGTATCTTTCAATTTCCATATCCAAAAGTCTTTCGATAGTATTAAGGGAGTTATTGGTGTGGATTGTAGAAAGGACTAAGTGGCCAGTGATTGAGGCTCTAACAGCGATACGAGCAGTTTCATCATCACGAATTTCTCCGATCATTATTACATCGGGGTCTTGACGTAAGATACTTCTTAAGGTTGTATTAAAGTCTAGACCAATTTCGCTCATAACTTGTACTTGGTTAATACCTTGAATTTTCATTTCTACTGGGTCTTCAACAGTTATAATATTTCTTTCAGGTGTATTTAAAAGTTGTAGCATGGTATATACAGTAGTAGATTTACCAGTACCAGTAGCACCAGTAACTAGAATAATACCATTGGGTTTAGCAAGTAACTTTTTGATTTTTTCATAGTTTTCTTCTGTAAGACCTATATTTTCAAGTCCAGATGAAGAAAGTGTATAGTCAAGGATTCTTATAACGATTTTCTCGCCATGAATAGTAGGAAGAGAAGAGACCCGGAGGTCAAGTTGTCTTCCTGCATCAATACCTTTAATAGCACCATCTTGAGGAAGACGCATTTCCGTTATATTCATACCACTTATAATTTTAATTCTGGTAGATAAGTTTTTACGAATAGAATCAGGAATTTTAGCGTAGTCATGTAGTTCACCATCGATACGTATTCTGACATTAATAGAATCATCATCAGGGTCAAAGTGAATATCTGATGCGAATTTATTAATGGCATCCATTAGAATTTCATTAACAATATCTACAACGGGTTTATTATCGTAATCAAACTCTCTAAACATACGCTATCACATTAGTCCTTTACTATTTTTATTCTATAATAATTATAATAGAGATACACTATATTTTCAATTATAAATTTATATTTAATAGTATTTTCCTAAAATTATCTATTTATTATATTTTAGGCGAAAAAGTGGGAATATTTCCTAGACATAGGAATATTGTTGTGGTATAATGTTTGCAGCCCAAAAGGTATGTAATCCGCTTACTTTTATGATAATGATTACAGGTAATATTTTTTTAGAAAGAGGTGGAATAATGGCTAATTTAGTTGATAGAATCAACGAAAAACATATCCGTAAGGATATACCAGAATTTCGCGTAGGAGATACTGTTAGAGTAGATGTTTGGGTAAAAGAAGGAAAAAAGGAAAGAATCCAAGCCTTTGAAGGTCTAGTAATAGCTAAAAAGGGTGGAAGTGTTTCAGAAACATTCTCAGTAAGAAAGAAAAGTGGAACTGTTTCTGTAATAAGAATTTTCCCTGTTAATGCACCTACTATTGATAAGATAACGGTTATTAAGAAAGGTAAAGTTAGAAGAGCTAAGCTTAACTTTATCAAAGATATGCGAAAAGAATACAAAGTTAAGGAAAGAAATTAATCTTTCCTTAATTTTTTTATGCCATAAAATATATATCATGATATAATATTAAGGTAGCGAGCAAAATAAAAATGATAAAGTGAGGCAAATATTTTGAAATTTATAAAAGAACTTTTACCATATATTATAATTGTTGTGGTAGTAATATTAATTAGAACATTTATTATAACTCCTGTTAAAGTATCAGGTGATTCTATGGAAAAGACTCTTTCTAATGGATATATAATGCTTTTAAATAAAGTGTCTTCTGTTGAAAGAGAAGATATTGTTGTTATCGATAAAAGATTTGCCGGAGATGATGTAATTATTAAAAGAATTATTGGACTACCCGGTGAAACTATAAAGTGTGAAGATGATGTTATTTATATTAATGGTAAGAAGTTTAAAGATTCTCATGCTTATGGTATAACAACTGACTTTGAAGAGGTAACTTTAAAAGAAGATGAGTATTTTGTTTTAGGAGATAATAGAGTTGTTTCTAATGATTCTCGTTATTTAGGACCTGTAAAAAAAGAATATATCGAAGGTACTACTGATATTATAATTTATCCTTTTAGTAAGTTTGGGAAAGTTTAGTTTATGCTAAATATAAGTTATAAAAAAAGTGCCGTTAACTTTTTAAATAAGCAATTTAATACGTATATAAACATGAAAAATATTTGCTCAATCTGTGATAATGATGTATATACGGTAACTATGATAATTAGCAAGGTAATAAAATATGCTTTACTTAATTATAATAATGGATCATTAAGTTTATCTATACGAGATTTTATTGGTAAGCTTCCTTTGATAGATATTGCTTATGCTTCTTTAAGTCAAGAAAAAAAGGGATTAAGCTTCTTTAAAAAAGCTAGTTTAGTACCACCTTATGCTCTAGATAGTGATATTGATTTATTAGATTTACCAGGATTAATATTACCTGATTTGGCATTTATTGAAAAAGTGTGTGCCGATAATAAGCAATACGATGAAATACTATCCCGTAGGGATAAAGAAAGAGAAGAAAAACTAGATACTTTAATGGGCTTTAAGCCTACAGCTTTTAACTATGTAACTGAGGAAATTGTTTATTTAAATGAAGAGTTTAATTATGATGGCTTACAACTAACGGGAGATGTTATTACAGATTTTAGATATCTATATAATGATGAAAGATATGAAAAGTCCGGACTTTTAAACCGAAAATATAGTGATAATTTAACGGATATTATAAATGCTAGAGATATATCTCTTTTTAAAAAGGGAAGTTTATATTTTATTAGTAATGGAAGACATCGAATATTGTATTTGCTTGCCCGTGGTAATAATGTAGCAATTAGAGCCTCTGTATCAAAAAGAATTGAAAACGAAAGATTAAATGATATTTTACTAAAGCTTCAAGAAGTAATTAGTTTTGAAGTATTTAAAGCTAATCCTTATAGCGATGATGAAGTAATATGCATCATTTATAAAGGAAATTTATATGAATTAAGTACGCTAGCTGAACTTGAAGAATTTGCCAGTTCTTATGATACTTATCCTGCTATAAGGCCATTTGTAGGTAAAAATATTGACAAAGAACAAGTAGATGAATGGGTATATAGTATTGTAGATTATTGTACAAGCTATGGCTTAAATATTTTGGAAATGTCTTTTTGCGATTTAATTGAACACATGGGTGTTGCTGCAACAATTAACTTGTATGAAGCTTATTTAGTAGTTGGAGCATTAAGAAATAAAGAAAGAATCGATAAAGAGATAAAAGAACTAGACAAAGAAGAATTAAATAGATAAAATTTAGATAAGAAAGGAAATTAAAATGGATAAAGTTAAAGTATATTTTACTAGGGAAATTACTCCAGAAAATATAGTTAAGATGTATGATGCATTAGGAATTAGTTTACAAGGAAAGGTAGCTGTAAAATTGCACTCAGGAGAAGATGGTAACCAAAACTTCCTAAAGCCTGAAATGTTAAAGGATATAATTGAGCATGTTCATGGTACAGTAGTGGAGTGTAATACTGCTTATGATGGAGCAAGGGATACTACAGAAAAACATACTAAACTAATGGAAAAACATGGTTGGAGTAAATATTTTGATGTTGATATTATGGATAGCGAGGGACCTGATACTGAACTTGATATCCCAAATGGTAAAGTGATAAAAAAGAACTATGTAGGAAAAAATTTAAATAATTATGATAGCATGCTTGTGTTATCACACTTTAAAGGACACCCAATGGGAGGCTTTGGTGGAGCTTTAAAGCAACTTTCTATTGGTATTGCTTCTTCTAAGGGAAAAAGATATATCCATTGTTGCGGAAATGATGGCTCTTATGAAGATATGTTCCATCAAAATCAAGATAGTTTCCTAGAGTCAATGGCTGATGCAGCTTCTTCTGTAGTCAAAAAATTCGAGGGAAACATAGCTTATATTAATGTTATGGCAAATCTATCTGTAGACTGTGATTGCTGTGCTACTGCCGAAGACCCTTGTATGAAGGATATTGGCATTTTAGCAAGTCTAGACCCAGTAGCAATCGATCAAGCTTGTATTGATTTAATTAAAAATTCTACTGATCCAGGTAAAGATCATTTCCTTGAAAGAGTATCATCTCGTCATGGAGAGCATATTATTGATGCGGCTTACGATTTAGGAGCCGGCAATAAGGAATACGAACTAATTGAAATTAAATAAAGGCTTCGGCCTTTTTTTATGCTATAATTTTAAAGAAAGGTTTTAATATGGATATTACGGAACTTAATAAAAAATACGATGCCCTTCAAAGAAAGTACGGAGCCAAAAATTTAAATGCTATTTATAATGGAGGATGCACCGATCATCCCGATATTTGTTTCGTTTTTATGAACCCCACAGGTAAAAATATTGCTTCTGATAAAAATTGGGATGGACTAAGATCACCTTGGCTTGGAACTAAAAATATTTGGGATTTATTTTATGCTGTCAATCTTTTAGATAAGAATATATATGAAGAGATAAAAAAGAGAAAGCCTTTAGAATGGACTAAAGAATTTTGTAATCAAGTATATGATAATGTAAAAAAGCATAAATTCTTTATTACTAATTTAGGCAAGTGTACCCAAATTGATGCTAGACCTTTACCTGATGCCGTTTATAAAGAATACCTTCATCTCCTAGAAAAAGAAATTGATCTTATAAAACCTAAAGTTATTATTTTATTTGGTAATCAAGTAAGTAGTATTGTTTTAAATGAAAAGGTGATGGTATCTCAAACTCGTAAAAAGGCATACTCTAAAATTATTAATAAAAATCCCTATAAATGTTTCTGTGTATATTATCCGGTTGGTAATGGCCGATTTAACATTGATAAATCGATTGAGGATATTAAGTGGATAATAAAAAATATTCATAATGATGTATTAGTTTAAGCTTTTTTCTCCATATTATCTATAGGAGGAATATATGACACAAAAAGAATTATCTTATATGGAAGATGCTGTAAAACATGAAGAAAATTTAGCATCAATAATTGAAGAATCTATTAATCTTTTAGATGATGAAAATCTTATATCTTTTATGCAAAAACAAATGAATAATCATAAAGATATGCAAAAGAAATTAATGATGCTAATGGAGGAAAAGGCAAATGAATAATAACTTAATAATGGAAAATTATCTATTAAACTTAAAAAGTACTGTTGAGGTCTTTGTTCATGGTACACTTGAAAGCTCTAATGAAGAAGTAAGAAAAGTCTTGAAAAAAGGCTTAGATATGATTATGCAAGCTCAAGCCGACACTTTTGATACCATGGCTGAATATGGTTGGTATACAGTTGAAAATATTAAAGTCAAAGATATTTGTAAAACATTAAATAAACTTCAAAGTAATAATTAAAGTAGACTCATAAAGTTTACTTTTTTTGTGATAACTCTTTACAAGTAAACTAACAGTGTGTTTAAAAATAACTAAATTATTGTTATATTTATTATGAAAAAAGGAGTAAATATGGACCAAGAAAAGATCGGAAAATTTATTGCGGAATGTCGTAAAGAAAAAGGTTTAACCCAAGAGGTACTCGCCAAAAAATTAAATATTACGAAAAATGCAGTGAGTAAATGGGAAAGGGGCTTAAGTTTTCCTGATGTATCTTTATTTAAAAAGATATGTTCTGAGCTTGATATTAGTTTAGAAGAACTAATTAATGGTGAAAAAGATAATAGTGATAATGCTAAAGAAAAAGCAATGGTTTCCGTTTTAAAAGCCAAAAATAAACTAAAAAAGAAAGCAGCTATTATTTTGACAATTCTATCCATTATTTTTGTGGCTATTATATTAGGTCTTGTTTATTATCATTTTAATTTGCAAATTAATTTAATCACAGATTCTGATTATTTATATGAAGATGCCATAAAGTATATGAAAAAGGAAGCATTTAAAAATGATCCTGATGCTTCAGAAAAAGATTTTAATGTTTTCTATAGTTATTATGGATTTGGTATCGAAGAAAAAGAAGAATATAAATATGCTTATATGTGGATTTATTCCTCAGCTTATTTCCTTGAGGGAGAAGATTCTGTAGCTTTAGGATCGGCAAGTTCTCTTCCTTGCAAAGCTACCTTTAAAGATGATAAAATTATTAATATTGAATATCCTAAAGATGGGTCATATTATACATCATCCATTAAAGAGATGTTTCCTAAAGTTATTGCTACCCAAATACTAAATTTTGAAAAAACAGAAAATTATAAAAAATTATATAAAGAAATAGATGATAGAAAATATAAATATTATGATTATTTAAATTTAGATATGAGTAAACTAACAATTGATGATATTACTTATGATGATATGATTTTTAGAATAGAAATAGGTAATAAATCTTGTGTTCCTGTTTTACTAACCGTTTACAAAAACAATCGTTATACATTATCAACAGAATATTATAGTTGTAAGCCGTGGGAGGCGTGTACTTTAGCTCTAAGATATTCTAAAGTAGAAGAAGGCACTTATGACTATGATGTAATGCAAATCATAAAACATAGTGTTGATGCTAATAATATGCAATTTCCTATGGATAATTTACCAAAATATGAAATTTATTCTGGAACTTGGTGGCAGTTTATTACTGATGATGATAATAAATACTTAACTGAATTTTTAGAATCTATTAATGTTGATTTAAATAGGTGTGCTAAACCTGATTATAATAACTAAGTAAAACGAGGAGCAATCCTC
>CANPXU010000008.1 GCA_947586825.1 uncultured Bacilli bacterium
CTCTGTCAATTTACGTGAAGTTTTATTTCATTAAGCTCTTGAAGAATATTTACCATCTTTTGTAGAGATAATAATTTTTTCTCCTTCATTAATAAACATAGGCACTTTAACTACATAACCTGTTTCAATAGTTGCATCCTTTTGGGCATTATTTGTGGTATTACCCTTTACTGCTGGTTCAGTAGCTGTAACTGTGTATTCAACTTTTTCTGGTAATGTAACTCCTAAGATCTCACCATTATAAAAGTCAATTTGAATTTCTAATCCTTCTTTTATAAATGGTTTTTCATCTTTAAGTTTATCGCCACTTACTTCTATTTGTTCATAAGTTTGATTATTCATAAATGTATAAGTATCTCCTGATGCATATAAGAATGAAACATTTACTTTATCAATATGAGCTTTAGTTACTTTTATATTAGTGTTAAAAGTATTTTCGGTAGTAGATCCTGTTCTTAAATTTTTTAATTTAATTCTTACAAAAGCAGGTCCTTTACCAGGCTTTACATGTTGAAATTCTTGGATAACATATAAGTTACCATCCATTTCAATAGTCATTCCATTTTTAATATCATTAATATTAATTTGCATAATAATTCACCCTCCTATTTCTTTTCTTTTGCTACAGTATGTTTACGACAATTTGAGCAGTATCTTTTAAGCTCCATCTTTTCAGGATGGTTCTTTTTATTCTTGTTAATAGGGCGAAGCTCTTTACCACACTCACTACATCTAGTTGTTACATAAACTCTATTTTCATTTTTAGCCATAGTTAAACTACCTCCTTTTTTTGGTCGCTCTTATTATATCAATTAATTACAACTTTAGCAAATATATTCCTACATTTTACGTGATAAATCGCTTTAAAAAGTGGTTTTTAGGAAATAGTATCTAAATAATTGGTTACTTCTCTACTTATTTTCGCCGGCATTACATAAATATAGTCACTACTGGCACCCACGAAGGAGGCATTAGGTGATAAAATAACAAAACTATACTCTGGATTATCATAAGGATAATAAGAGGCTATTGTTAAAGTTATGGTTTCCGTATCAATCACCCCATCATTATCAGAATCTAAAAAGGACTCACTAGTGCCGGTTTTACCTGCCGCATTATATTTAGGATCAATAAAGCCTGCTCCTGTACCCTCGGGTTCCATTACGGCCTTAAATCCCTCCTTAATAAGGGCCATACTATCAGGTGATATATCTACAGTTTCTTTAGTATCATGATTATTTTTAAAGACTATATTACCACTACGGTCTTTGATATACTCTACTAAGCTTGGTGATCTTCTTTGACCATTATTAGCTACAGTATTAATATAGGTCATTATTTGCATTGGGGTATATGTATCATACTGGCCTATAGCTAAGTTTAAAAGTAAATCTCCACTTATCTTTTTACCTTTTTGGCCAGTGACTTCGCCTGGCAAATCAATACCTGTTTTAATGCCAAGGCCGTAAGATGCCAGCATACTACGATACTTATTAAAATCTTCCTTTGTGGCATCAAAATACATCCCAGGCACATATTCCTGATTGGCAGCATGTAAAGCAATTAAAAACTGATAATAATTAGAACTATACTTTAAAGCACTAATAGCATTGATATAGCCCAAGGATTTAAATGAACACTTCGCCGGCTGATAAGCAAGTTTAATACAGCCATCTAAAATATATTCATCAGGATTAATTAAATCATATTTGTATCCCACGGATATAGTTGCCCCCTTAACAACAGAACCGACCGTATATGATGATGTTATTGTGCCTACATTAATATCATTAAACGTATTATCTTTAAGATAACGTTTTCCAACTAAAGCGATTATTTCGGAGGTATTTGGTTTAGTTAATATTAAATAAGTATCATTTAGATAGTTAGTATTAGGCATCATTTTGGCAAGAGCAAGATTATCTTCAACAATTTTTTCTAAGTTTTGTTGAATATTAATATCGATAGATAAATATAAATCATTTCCTCTTATCTCGGGAGATAACTGCGTTAATGTATAATCTTCATTGACTAAATATTTTGCTTTGGTACCTTTCAAATAATCTTCATAATACTCTTCAAGATAAGAGTTTCCTACTTCATCATTTAAGCTATAACCTTTATTTAAATAAGCTTCTTTTTCTTCAGCCGTTATTCTTCCCACGGAGCCAAAGATATCTTTTAAAGTATTGCCAAAAGGATAATATCTTTTATATCCTACTTCAATCTCAATGCCAGGAATATCTTCTCTTAAGATACTTTCGATTAATTCTTCGCTAGCATCTTTAACAATAATCTTACTTTCATATAAATAGCCATTGGTAAGCATACTATATAACTTAGCAAGATTTCTTTCTTCAGGTGATATAGTATCTTTTAAAGCTAAAATTTTTTCTTTTAATAATTTATCTTTATCTTTTTTCCTTTGGGATATAAGCTCTTTTTCTTCTTTAGTAAGGAGTCTATCTGCATCATAATAAGCTTTATAGTAAGTAATAATATCAGTATCCGAAGTATTATCATCATAAATATATTTAGCTAAAAGACTAACTGTACTTTTAATATCAAAGCCTTTTTGATATTTATAAACGATATTTTTAATGGCTATATTATCTACTAAAACGATGCCATTACGATCCAAGATTCGACCACGGGGAGGACTTCCTAGTTCCACGATTTGATTAGTCTTAGATAAAAGCTTTTCTTCATAATCTTTATTCTTTGTTATATAAATAGCTATTATATAGCTAAGTAAAGATATAGATAGTACATATATGATAATTTTATAGATATTACTAAACTTATTCATCATTTATTAGTATTATTTAATTAAAATAAATCATACACTTAAGTAGGGTGATAAAATGTTTAATATGGTCGATAAATTCATGCAAAATCTTACCATGGAACAAGTAGATAATTTTGCTAAGAGTAAAAACGTTACTTTAAGTAGTGATGAACTAAGTTTTACCTATACTTTTGTTAAAAAGAATTATAAAGAAATCTTAAAAAATCCTGCTTTATTTGATATTGATAGATACCAAGGTAAATTTACGGAAGAAAATTTTAGCAAAATAAAAAAGGTATATATTGAATACCTTTCTAAATATAAAAACTTATTTTAAAACGTCTTCTTTTAAATGGTCATTAAACTTCTTTTCTAAGATGGATTTAATCTCATAATAATATGGAGCATGATCTTCAATATAAGGTGTTTCTAATATTTTAGGAACATCTTTTAATCTGGGATTATATGCAACATTTATTAAGCTTTCAAATCCTATAGTACCATAACCAATATTAGCATGACGATCTTTATGAGAGCCTATAGGATTTAAACTATCATTTAAGTGCACACACTTTACTTTATCTAAACCGATTTCTCTATCAAACTCATCTAAATAATTATCAAATGAAGAAATATCAATACCTGAATCATTTAAATGGCAAGTATCAAGACATACACCTAATTTATTTTTAAATATTACGCCATTTAATATTTGTTTAAGCTCAGATATATTAATACCACACTCTGTACCTTTTCCGGCCATAGTTTCTAATAAAATCATAACTTTAGTATCATTATCGACTACTTCATTTAAACCATCACAGATATTTTTTAAAGCTGTTTCTCTTTCTTCTTTTACACAGCTTCCTGGATGAAGAACAATATAGGAAACTCCTAAAAGCTCACAACGATGTAATTCCTCTTTCAAAAAATTTACAGCAAAATCCCATGCTTCAGGTTTAGCTTTATTTGCCAGATTAATAATATAAGGAGCATGACAGATTACATTTGTCATAGGTATATTATTCTCTTTCAAAAGTTCTTGAGCTTTTTTCGTATTCTCTTCATCTATTTTTTTTCTAATGGAATTTTGAGGAGCGCCTGTATAAAACATAAAAGCATTAGCATTATAGCTTAATGTTTGTTTAACACAGCCAAGTAGAGACTCGCTTCCATAATTTACGTGTGAACCAATTATCATATTTATACATCCTTACTACGCTTAAATTTTATCATAAAAAAAGTGATATTTCTATCACTTAATTAACTTACTACCTCACATTTTCCTTTATCTTTACCAGAAGCAGAACATCTAACTACGCCTTTAAGATCGCCACATGTTTCGGAAGCAGTTGCACCATCTTCAGCTTGCTCATAGTCATAACCTTGTTGAGAAATATTAGCAAAAGTATATACACCATTAGATATCCAGAAACTATATGAATATTTTTTATCTTCGTATTTTACTAGAACAGAACCTGTATAACTATTATCGGAACCTTTTTCAAAGTAATCATTATTGTGTAGCCATGCTAATGAGAAGCATACAGAACTTGTTGGTTTAATTGCTCCATTTGCTTTCATTTGTTCAAGTTGATAAGCATCTTTAGCATTACCAATTAAACTAAGTCCTTCTTCACCAAGGGCACCCTTTCTAGCTCTTGTCATCAATGGTCCAACCATAGATACGGCAATGGTCATAACAACGGCAAGAATAACAATAACAGCTAAAAGTTCAACTAACGTAAAACCCTTAGTATCTCTCATCTAGACTCACCTCTATTATTCATATTAACATACATTAATTATTTTTTCAACATAAAATCTATTTCATTGTATCAATAATGGATGAAATCATGTCAACGCCATCAAGCATATTATTAAGCTTATCGGTAGGCCTTTCTTTGTATATAATTTCCATATCTTTTTTAAATATTTTAAAGTAATTTGGATTTCTATTTAAATACTTAACATAATAAGAATTTTCCATAAGTCTATTTAAAAGTTTCTCATTTTCTAAGAATTCTTTACTTATTACTTTTTCCATTAATCCTCGAAAAATTTATTTAAAGGCCTTGGCGAATCTACTACTGCTGCAGCACTTGGTGCCGCTTTACTAGTTAATTCTTGTACTAAATCCAAAGCTTTTTGAGCTGAAGAAATATGCTCTTTTATTGAGTCCATATCAATATTTTTTAATAAATCATTAATTTTAGTTGTGTCTCTTTCTGTCTTTACACTTTTATATTTGTTCCATACTTCATTATTGGGTCCATATAAATCATACATTTCATAAAACTTTTGCCAAGTCATTTCTCCGGAATTAACATATGATGCAAATGTTGGATTTACTCTTATAAATTCTTTAAAATCATCTTTTAAAGCCATTTGTCTTCACCAATAAATTATATGAACTATATTTTAAAATTATTTATAAAGTTTTCAAATGATAACTGTTCTTGTTCTGAAGTTTCTCCTTCTTCTTTTGGCTCTTTTTCTTCCATAGTTATAATGCTATTTTTAGGTTTGAAATCATCAATCTTATATTTATTTAATTGACTTCCTACTGAGGCAATATCCATAATTGGAATATCACTATTCTTTATTTCGGTAATCTCGCTATCACATTTCATAAGATTAATGGTTCTTGAGCTACTTACGAAACCAAAGACAATATGATATTCTTTAGTCTTAGCTTTCTTAAATAGCATATTACCCTTTTTAGCTCTTGATAAGGTTACCAAATCATCTAGTTTTAATCTCTTACCTGTATTATAGTTAGTAACAACATTTAGATATTCACTAGCATCATTTATTTGATCTGAGGCTATAACATAATCTTCTTTTAGATTAATTGCTTTAATACCAGATGCTTTAGGCCCAAGCAAAGAAATTTCATCGGTTTTATATCTTAAGTAGTAACCATTATGCGTAACGATAACTGTTTCACTTCCACTTGGTACAACAGATACAAGCTCATCACCATCTTTAAGTTTCATAGCCATAATAGGTTTAGTATATCTTTGGACCTCAAGATCAGATACTAGGATTTGTTTA
The DNA here is from genome assembly GCA_947586825.1 of uncultured Bacilli bacterium. Classification (GTDB taxonomy): domain Bacteria; phylum Bacillota_I; class Bacilli_A; order RF39; family UBA660; genus UBA6448. The sequence continues at coordinate 5,846 of CANPXU010000008.1, forward strand.
ATCATACCTAGTTTAGTAGTTAATACAAGTTTACTACGGTCTTTTTTAAATATTGTTGATGATATAACTTTTTCATCAGTAGTAATTGCAATAATATTACTTATGTGTTTACCTAGTTCTTTCATCTTAAGTTCCGGAATAATATGAACTGGTAAAAATAAATAATTTCCTAAATTAGTAAATAAAACTAAATTATCTAAAGTACTAACATCATAAACATTAGTAACAAAATCACCAGGTTTCATCGTCATTTGCTCAATTGGACTAGCCGCGAATGCTTTAGGAGATACTCTTTTTAAATAGCCTTCATTAGTAAGAATGACATATGCTCTTTCTTTAGGTATCATAGCTTTCATATCAAGCTTAATTTCCGTTATTTCATCATTTATTTGCGTTCTTCTTGGGCTTGCAAATTCTTTTTTAACTTCCATGAGTTCTTGTTTCATTTGCTTCTTTAGTATTTCTTCATTATTTAAAATACTATTTAAGAAATCAATCATGCGATTTAAGTCATTTTGTTCACTTAAAAGAGCATCAACATCCGTATTTGATAAAGTATAAAGACGCATCATAACTATTGCAGTAGCCTGTTCTTCCGTAAAGGCAAACATACTAACTAAGTTATTAATAGAGTCTTGTTTATCACTGGATGATCTTATTACTTTAATTACTTCATCAAGAATATCTACTGCTTTTAAAAGACCTTCGACAATATGAAGTCTTGCTTTGGCATGCTCTAAATCAAAAGTAGTTCTTCTTAAAATAACTTCTTTTTGATGAGCTATAAAAGCATCTAAAATAGCTAGTAAGCCCAGTTGTTTAGGTCTATGGTTTACAATAGCCACAACATTAAAATTATACCCTATTTGTAAGTCGGTATTCTTAAGTAAATAGTTAAGGATAAGTTCAGCATTGGCATCTTTTTTAAGATCAATGGTCATTCGAGCCATATGATCTTTATCAGATTCATCCCATACATCAACAATGCCTTCGACTTTTTTATCAATTTTTATCTCTTCAATCTTCTTACGAAGGCCTTCCTTTAAAACACCATAAGGAATATCCTCAATAACGATTTGATGAGTTCCCTTTTCTTTAACTATTTTAGTAGTAGATTTAACTACTACTCTTCCTTTTCCTGTTTCATAAGCTTGTCTTAAGCCTTCTTTACCTTCGACAATTCCTCCAGTAGGAAAATCAGGTCCTTTAACAATTTCTAAAATTGTATCAAGACGGCAACCCGGATTATTAATACGATGAATAGTGGCATCAATAACCTCGCCTAAGTTATGAGGAGGAATATTAGTAGCATATCCGGCCGATATACCAGTTGAACCATTGACAAGTAAATTAGGGAAATTCGCAGGTAAAACCGTAGGCTCTAAATATTCATCACTATAATTTAAAGCCATTTCTACGGCATTACGGTTAATATCCTTAAGCATTACTTGAGCTATTTTAGTAAGCCTTGTTTCGGTATAACGATAAGCAGCCGGTGGATCGCCATCAATAGAACCATTATTACCATGGATATCAATAAAAATTTCACGCATACTCCATGGTTGAGACATATTAATCATGGCACCATAGATAGATGAATCACCATGAGGGTGATATTTACCCATGACATCACCAACCGCTTTAGCACATTTACGATATGGTTTATCAAAAGTATTATGGTCTTCCCACATTGTATATAATATTCTTCTTTGAACAGGCTTTAAACCATCACGAACATCCGGTAAAGCCCGATCTTGAATAATACTTTTAGCATATCTCCCAAAACGATCCCCCATTATATCTTCAAGAGTATAGTCATATATTTTTTCAATCAAAGTTTGATTTTCTTTTTTGTCTTTCATGATTACCTCCTTATTTCTTGGCATTATTTTTCTTCTTTAAATAACACTCTCCACATACAGATTCATAAGTCACATTATCTTCGCCATTATCAATTACAACTTGGCTTCCCGAAAAAGTTGGTTTGCCACCCACAAAACGCATGTTTAAAGTTGCTTTTTTGCCACATCGACATATAGTCTTTATTTCTTCAATATCATCTGCGATTTCCAAAAGTCTTGAAGCTCCTGGGAATCCTTTCATTTGAAAATCGGTTCTAAGTCCATAGCATAATATAGGAATGCTTCGCGTTTTAGTTATATAGAAAAGCTCATCAACTTGTTTGGGAGTTAAAAACTGAGCTTCATCAACAATAATAGCATCTACTTTTTCAGAGTCAATATGAGGTAATACAGTGTCTTTAGCTGAAAGTAAAATATCTACTTCTCTATCAATACCAAGACGACTAACGACTTTATTATCACCTTTAGTATCAACTGCTGGTTTAATTAAAAGAACATTCATTCCTCTTTCTTCATAGTTATTAGCTACTTGAAGAATTGCCGTTGTTTTACCAGCATTCATTGCAGAATATCTAAAATATAATTTACTCATAATACCACTCTTTTTATTATTCTTTTCTAAAACTATCTTCTAAAGTAAAGTCAACATTTTCTTCAATCCAATCTTTTCTTGGCTCTACTTTATCTCCCATTAAAACAGATACTCTTTTTTCAGCTAAAGCAGCATCTGTAATATTAACTTTTATTAAACTTCTAGATTTAGGATCCATAGTAGTTTCATATAACTCTTCCGGATTCATTTCACCTAAACCTTTAAATCTTTGTACTTTATAGGCTCCTTTAACAGTCTTTTTTCTTTCTTCAAGTTCTTCATCAGTTGCCACATACTCTTTATATTTACCAAAATCCAAGGCATATAAAGGAGGATTTGCTATATAAAGCATACCAGCTTCAATTAAAGGTCGCATAAAACGATAGAAGAAAGTAAGAAGCAGTATTTGGATATGAGCTCCATCATCATCGGCATCGGTCATAATTATAACTTTGCCATAGTTACTATCTTTAGGATCAAATTCATTACCTACACCGGCACCAATAGCATAAATAAGCGTATTTAATTCTTCGTTAGCATGAATATCGTTATTTGATGCTTTTTCCGTATTTAAAACTTTACCTCTTAAAGGTAAGATTGCTTGCGTTTCCCTATTTCTACCTGTTTTAGCAGAACCACCTGCAGAATCTCCCTCGACTAAGAAAAGTTCATTTTTACTTAAGTCTTTACCTGTTGCTTTGGCAAGTTTACCACTTAGGATCTTATCTTTCTTTTCTTTGCCCTTGCCATTTCTTACTTGTTCACGAGCTTTACGAGCAGCTTCTCTAGCCTCCATAGATTTAGTAGCTTTATTAATAATATTTAAAGCTGTTTCCCTGTTTTCCTCTAAAAAGAATTTGATTTGTTCATAAGTTATACTTTCAGTTATGCTTCTTGCTTCCGGTGTTCCTAATTTAGATTTAGTTTGTCCTTCGAATTGAAGTGAAGCTTCAGGAACCTTAAGACTAATAATGGCACTTAAGCCTTCCCTTACATCAGAACCATCAAAAACTGTATTACCTTTTAAGATATTATTGTTTTTAATATAATCATTAAAGGCTTTAGTAATACCCGTTTTAAAACCTACTTCATGAGTACCACCATCAGGGGTTTTAACATTATTAACAAATGATAAGATATTTTCATTATAAGTATCAGTATATTGCATCGCAACATCTACTTCAATACCATTTTTAACTCCTGAGAAAGATACAATATTACTAAGAGGATTCTTTCCCTCATTGATATATTCCACAAAGTTATTTAAACCATTTTTATAAGAATATACTTCTTTTTTATCATCTTCCTCATCTATTACTTCAATAGTAAGACCAGATATTAAGAAAGCACTTTCTTGCATTCTTTCACATATCGTTGTATAGGAAAAATGACAATTCTTAAATATTTCATAATCGGGTTTAAAAGTTACCGTTGTACCCGTCTTTTTGGATTCTCCTACTTGCTTTAAAGGGATAGCTACTTTACCCCCATCCTCAAAACGAATATTAGATATTTTTCCATCACGATAGATAACAACATCCATAAAGGAACTTAAAGCATTAACAACGGAGGCACCAACACCATGAAGACCACCAGAGACTTTATAGCCTGCTTCTTCAAATTTACCACCTGCATGAAGGATTGTATAAATAACTTCAGGAGTTGATTTACCACTTTCATGCATTCCAATAGGTACACCCCGACCATTATCGGTAACCGTGATACTTTCATCTTTATTTAAAGTTATCTTAATATAATCACCATAACCATTTATAGCTTCGTCTATTGCATTATCAACAATTTCCCAAACTAAATGGTGTAAGCCTCTTTTATCAGTAGATCCTATATACATACCAGGTCTTTTACGAACAGCTTCAAGACCCTCCAAGATTTTTATTGATGTTTCATCATAATTTGCCATACTCTCACCATTTTAATTATAAACAAAAAAGAAGATTTTCGCAATCTTCTTGACAGTTAATACTAAGTTTATTGATCTTCAACTTCATCTTCACTATCTAACATATCATATTTACTAGTTAATACATCATACACTTCTTTATTAACTTTAAATGGTCCTTCAGAATCTGTAGCTTTAACAATTTCAATTGTTATATCTGGTAAAAATGTAAAAACATATATAAATGATGTTGCATCATTGTTAGGGCCGAAGAATATTACTGAAGTATCCCATATTTGATCTATTAGCACATTTTCCATATAAGGGTTATTATCAAAATCATAATCTATATCTGAATCGCTGACAATAATGTTTACCCTGTCACCTTCTTTAAAAGAAAAATCAGATATATTTTTTAAAAGCCTAACAAGATTTAAGAGTTTTGTACAAAATAGAGTCTACTTGTAATTTAGTAATAAGCTCCCAAGCTAGAATTAAATATTTTTTCATACGAATATAATTTATGAAAATTTAATTTATAATTATAAGTCTTATCTTTATTATTATCAAAGTAAATTGAAATAAAAATATCATCATTTATATCAAATAAATAAAGATTACACTTTTTAAAATGTAATCTTATTATTAATTTCTTAATAGTACTAAATTTTCCGGTAATTCCATAGAATCATTTATTATAATAAATTAATTCATTGATACAGAGGTAAAATCAAATGTTACACCATCAAAATTAGTATATAAAGATCTTATAGTTGAAGGATAATAAAACACATTCCCAAGGCCGGCAGAATTAAAAGTATATTCTTGTGATTGTTCAAGTGTTACATCCTTCCATGCGTGTTGATAGGAACCTGAAACTGTTGTTTCGGCGGATGATGTAAAATGTCCCGTAAATTCCATATAACAAAGTAATGCTCCTGTTGCATCATTAAGTAAATTCATTGAGGTACCAACACCATTGGAATTATATTTAGTGTTATTTCCTGTTAGAGAATAGTTTATTACTCCATATCCATAATCTTGTTTAACTTTCCATTCATCAATAACAAGGTTATTGGACCATCTAAAGCCCATAATGTCAAAAGATTTCATATCTGGTAATGGGTTCCATATAGCACTTAATAAAAACAAATATTGTTTATTCGGTTTTAATAAAGATACATCAATATTTAAAGACAAATCTGAAATAGGATGTATAGTTGCAATTGTCGACGGAACATAATTAGGCTTTATTTTTTCTACATCTCCATTTAAAGCACCATTTATAAAGTCTTCATTTGCTAAATCAGCAAAAGTTTTGCCAAAATTTCCTTCAATATAATCATATTCTTCTTGAGTCATAGAAACGCCATTTCTATTAACAATAATACTTGATTTTTCACTTGCATATACATTTAAACAAGGTGTAAGTAAAATTAATATTATCAATGCTTTTTTCATTTTATTCGTCTCACTTTCTTATCCTATTTTACTAATTAAACTCACTTTTCTTAATTGGTAGCTTCTAAAGATTGGTAATTTTCTGCAAATAAATTATTTAGTTCTTTATTAATTTTAAAAGCGCCATTTTTGTCTGTTGGCTTTTCAATCTTAATAGTCATTGCTGAAGAAAACTGAGCTATAGTTAATATATTTAAATATTCATTAGGAATAGATACACATATATCTTCATCTCTAACATTTATTATTTTAACATTTTCCATATATGGTGGAAGTTTTTCATAATCATATTCCGTATTTGTATCCGTTACGATAATATTTACTCTTTCATTTTTTTGGAATAAAAAACTATCAATATTTGCTATTTCTGATTTGGCAATACAACTAATAGCAGAATTTTCTTCTCCTATTGTTTCATCATAGTTATCAAACATAGTACTTTCTTTTTTATTCGTTGCAATGATTATTACACCTATAGCTATAATTATTAATATAATGACTATAATACTACCTAACACTAATCTTGATCTTTCTTTTGGAGTTTTATTTATATTACTCATTAAATTGTCTCCTTTCTACTTTAAAAAGTAGCATGTAAAAGCATCCAAAATCCAACAAAACCTGATAATTTTGTACAAAACCTCTCTAATTGTATTTTAATAATAAGCTCCCAAGCTAGAATTAAATATTTTTTCATAAGCATATAATTTATGAAATTTTAATTCATAAGTATAGTTTTTATCGCCATAACTGATAGTAATAAATAGATTATTAGAAATATCAAAATCTTTATTAAAATGAATACTATCACTTTTTCTTTCTATGATATAAATATTATCTTGATATTTATTTCGATAAATAGATACCTTACTATCTTGAGATGATTTGTAGTATACATTTATATTATACTCGGCTTCTACTGGCGGAGTTATAGTACCTAATTTTAATATATATTCATCACCTGTTTCAATAAATATTGAATCGCTCATACTAATAACATCACTATCAATACTAGCATAATAAACATTTATTTTATTCCGATTTATTATTAGTACTGATGCTATTATTGGCATAACAATACACAATATTATTAAAAAAATTATTAAGACTCTTTTAATTATTATTTTACTTTTATCTAAAACAATTTTTCTATCATAAAATTCTCTTTTTAATTGTTCAAAATTAATATCCAGCTCTTCGCACAAAGATTTTAATACCAAAATATCTGGCTTATTCTTATCTTTTTCCCAATTAGCTATAGACTGCTGTGTAGTATTAATAATGTTTGCTAAAGCATTTTGACTTAAGTTATGTTTTTTTCTTGCTTCTTTGATAATAGTTCCTAAACTTTCCTTCATAATGGACTCCTAAAATAATTATAACAAATTAAAAAAGATTACGCTTTTTAAAAATGTAATCTTCCTTTATTAATTTCTTAATAATACTAAATTCTCAGGTAATTCCATAGAATCATTTGGATATAATAAATTATGAATTTTAGTTGCTAAATCAATATATGTTTCATATAAGCTTTCTTGTTCATTTAAAGTAGCATCTAAATGGCCAAATAATTCAAGCCATATGTTCATATCATAAATATCTGTAGGAGCTAAAGATAAAACATATAAATTTTCGAGTTCATCTAAATAAACATCAATACTTGCTCCAGTTTTATTCATATCTTCTTTAATGCGAAGATATGCTGGATCATCTTTAAACATTTCATCTAATGCTTCTTCAATAGGCATTGGTGTAACTTCTTTTAAAGCCTCTAAAATAGTAGGACAAACTAGCTTATCAAATTCATTTAAGCTATGCTCTTCAGCACACGTACATAAATGTGTAACAGCAGCTAAAGGATAATATAGATAATATGCATTTTGCATTTCACTTAAAGTACTTTGTAAAGTTCCTACTGTTTGTTCATATTCTTCATCAGATAGTCCCATAGGATAAGCGGCATATACTACGACATTTTTAAGTTCTTCTTGAACTTTACTATCATTAATATCAACTGATTTATTTTTTAAATTATCAAAGGTAGCTTTAGATACCTCTAAATTGGTATATTCTTCGGGAGTTTCTAATACCTCTTCGATATTTTCATCAGGAAGACTATCTAAATAACTATAATATTCTGCTAACTTATCATTAGTTGTTCCCTCAAAGGATGTTATTGCACTTTCTGTAGGTGCTACAGGTGCATTTATCTCATCTGAATTTGCACAACCTGGTATCATACCAAAAGCAATTGATGCACTTAAAAGAAAAGATAATAATTTTTTAGGTTTCATATATTCCTTTATTTTCCCTTTTTCTTAACGGAAAGTTATTATACTCTTCTATAAAAAAAAGTCAAGATAATCGTATTATCCGACTCTAGAGAAAAAATCATCCCACCAATAAATTCCATTTGAATACACTATTGAACTTTGAGGAGCAAAAGCAACCCCATTTTCATCCATTACAGTGGCATAATAAGTATTACCTTGTTGAGTCCAAGTACCGGTTAAAATCACAGGAACACCATTATTTACACTAGCCATACTATCCCAAGATACCACTAGTGTTCCACCAACATTAAAAGTAACACTACCTGGAGGCCCACTGAAAGTGCCTACAACAGAATATATTTGTGAATCATCTATAATAGGCTCTTCTGTCTGAGGATAATAATTAACTGGAGGTAATTCTACAGAACCAGAATTAGATTCATTTTGATCATTATTATTAGTTTCTTCAATAGGCTCATTATCTTGAGGTATCTCATTAACACCTTCAATATAAGAAAAAGCATCTATTATTTTCTTTTCAAGATTCTTTTGCTCTGTTGCTGTTAAATAATCTGAAGTCCTTATTAATACTGTACCAATAACAGTATGAGAACCTGAAGCTAAAATGCCACCATCAAATCCTGCTAAATAGTCTCTTCTTTTAATAGCATCTTCTTCCTTAGAATATACTTCTATTGTGCCTCCTGCATCTGTTCCTTTGTCTATTAATGTATTACCATATACTTCATATTGATTAACATTTGAACTCGAAAAATAAACAGTAGCAGTGTATCCACCCGGTTTATTTAGTTGACCATTTGGATCATTATCTTCAGTTACAGCACTTACATCAGTGATTTCATCAATAGTTTGTAATCTTTGAATAATAAATTCTTCTGTTGGGTTAGTTAATTGTTTATATACTTTAATACTGATTTCATAATCATTTATTGCTTTCTTTAAATCTTCTATAATATTTGTGTAATCGGGAGGTGTCTTTAGACTTTTTGTTTTTTCTTTAATTTTTTTAGTAGTAAAGGGCCTACTATCTAATACAACTCTTGAAGCTTGAGCCTTTTTCTTTGTAGCTTTAGCATTAGTCACGACTTCATCATTTACTACTTTTTCTTTAGAATTAATCAGTTGTTCTACTTTTTTTATATATTTGTCTAATTCACTATTTTTATCTTTTATTACATCTACCACTTTATTATATTCTTTTACGGCATTAATATATGGTCTTCCGACAAATAAAAAAGTTATTGTCCCTAATGCTATAACAATAACTAATACTGATATTAATAATTTCTTTTTCACTGCTAACTCCTTATATTATCTTTTTAACTTAGGAAGAACCATCTCTTTAGTATCTTCATATAGAAAATCAACGGTCTCTTCAGGCTTTTTCTTTGTTAGTTTTTCTAAGCTATCTAATTCTTTATCTATAGAATCTGAAATCTTATCGAAGTCATCAATATTAACGGTTTTTATCCCACTATCTTCATTTAATTTAGGAAGCTCTATTGTTCTTGTATATTCATAAGAGCTATCTTCTGGTTCTTTTACTTCTACCTTTTCTTTTTCACTAGTTTCTTTAAAGGCATCTTCAGCTTTCAATTTTTCTAATTTACGAGTTTCAACTAGTTTTTGATCTTTTCTGCCCCAAAAGTAAACAACGATAAAAGCAATAACTAAAAGAATTATAAAAAGGCCTAAAAATATAGGAAAGTTTTCATTAGAGTATAGGGAAATAACAAAATCTTTCACTCTTAGACACCTCTTTATTCTAATTAAAATTTTATCACGAAGACTAATAAAAAACAATAAAATTGTGAAATTTAAATAAGCATTATTTGAGCTTTGTAATAATTATCCTCTTTTTGATAGATTGCTATCTCTTTATCTTGGTACATTAATATTATATTATTGCTATCTTCATTTATGAATATCTTATTACCATTTTGAACTTTTTTATATTCTTCATTAGTTAAATTATAAGTTTTAAAATCCAGAAAATCTTTAGCAAAATATAACTTATAATTACTAGATTTTATATCATCAATTAAAGATGAATCTTTATCTACATCAAAATTCCATTCTTTAGTTCTACGAAGGTCTTGCATTACACCAATAACATTTAATTTATCACATATAATTTGAATTAAGCTTCTGATATATGTACCCTTTTCTACAACAAACTTAATAGTGCATTCATCTTCTTTAAACTCAAGCAACTCAGTATCATAAATAGTTATGACATTTTTAGGTAGCTCTACAGCTATATTTTCTCTTGCATATTCATATAGTTTTTTACCATTAATCTTTTTAGCAGAGTAAATAGGAATCTCTTGCTCAATCTTACCCTTTAGATTATCAAGGGCTTTTAATAAATCTTCTTTATCTATATGGCACTTTCTTTCTTCAAGAACATTTCCTGTGATATCTAAAGTATCGGTCTTAATACCGAGCTTAATAGTAGCAATATATTCTTTTTTAGTATCTTGTAATAAGGGAACAAGTTTAGTGTATTTGCCTAAGCACACGATAAGGATGCCTGTAGCCAAAGGATCTAACGTGCCTGTATGACCAATTTTCTTCATACCAAAAATATGGTTAAGTTCATTAACCATATCTCTACTTGTTTTATCTTTAGGTTTATCTAATAAAATAATCCCATTTACCATATAATCCTACTTTTCTTCATGTAATTTATTTATTATATTTTCAATATTTTGACCATAAGCAATAGACGTATCATAAACAAAATGAAGCTCTGGAGTATTTCTAATATCCATGCACTTAGCAAGTTTTCCCCGAATGAAAGGAGCAGCTTCATTAGCCTCTTTTTCCATTTGTTTATTATCAAGATTAGATACCGAAGTAAAATATACCTTACAATAACTTAAATCGTGCGATAAATCACAACCTGTTATTGTAATAGTTTTTAAAAGATCATCAGTAGTTTCCCGTTGAATAATCGTGGGAAGATACTTTTCAATATCTCTTTCAATTCTTTTGATATTAAAATTAGTCACGAGCTACCTCTTGAAGTTCATAGATTTCTAAAGTATCATTTTCTCTAAAGTCATCAAATTTCTCTAGAGTAACACCACATTCATAACCTTTTTTAACTTCTTTAACACTATCTTTTTCTCTTTGAACGGAAGCTATCTTAGTATCTGTTAAAACAACACCATCACGAATAACTCTAGCACTGGCACTTGATTTAACTACACCATCCATTACATAACATCCAGCGATATTACCAATCTTAGAGAATTTAAAGATTTTTCTAACTTCCAAAGTACCAATAGTTTTTTCTTCGAATTCAGGATCAAGCATACCCTTCATAGCTTGTTCCATTTCTTCCACTAATTTATAAATAATCGTATATAGTCTAATTTCAACGTCATATTCCTTAGCCATTTCTTTAGCTCCAGGAGAAGAAATAACATTAAAGCCAATAACAATAGCTTTAGAAGCACTAGCTAAAACAATATCACTCTCGGTAATTTGACCAATACCACTTCTGATAACCTTGACTTTAACACCATCAATATCAATTTTTTCTAAAGCGCCTTTAACAGCTTCTTCACTACCACGAACATCAGTCTTTAAAACAACAGATATTTCTTTTTGACCTTCATTAATACTATTAAATAATTCATCAAGAGAAAGTCCTTTGTGTTTATTTTCGCTTTTAGCTTCATGTTCTTTTCTCTTAGCAGCAACATTCTTAGCTTCTTCAATTGTCTCAAATGCCATGAATTTATCGCCAGCTCTTGGATTATCGTTTAAGCCTGTTATTTCAACTGGAGTAGATGGTCCAGCTTCAACAATACTTTGGCCTAAATCATTTTTCATAGTTCTAATCTTACCGTAAGTAGTACCTACAGCAACTGGATCTCCTAAACGAAGAGTACCATTTTGGATTAAGAATGAAGCTACTCCACCAATATTTTTATCAAGTCTTTCTTCAATAACAGCTCCTAAAGCATAACGCGATGGATTAGCTTTGAATTCTGAAACTTCACTAATAGCTAAAATAGTTTCTAATAAGTTATCAACACCTTCACCAGTTTTAGCAGAAATGTTAATAAAAGGAACATCGCCACCCCAACTTTCAGGTGTAATATTTATTTCGGCCATTTCGGTATAAATACGATCGATATTAGCATCTGGTTTATCTATCTTATTAACAGCTACAATAATAGGTACTTTAGCAGATAATGCATGCTCAACAGCTTCTTTAGTTTGAGGCATAACACCATCATCTGCTGCAACAATGATAATAACGATGTCAGTAACTGATGCTCCTCTGGCTCTCATTTGAGTAAAAGCCGCATGACCTGGGGTATCAATGAAAGTAATCTTATTATCATTATATTCTATTTGATAAGCACCGATAGCTTGCGTAATTCCCCCGAACTCAGTATCAACAACATGAGAATGACGAATATAATCAAGTAGTGTCGTTTTACCATGGTCAACATGGCCCATGATTGTTACAATTGGTGGTCTTGGTAATAAATCCTCCTCATTATCTATTACTTCATAGCTTTCAAAATTTGAAACATCTTGGCTTTCCTCTTTCTTTAGAGTCTTACCATAGTCTAAAACTAATATTTCAGCATTTTCAAAGCTAATTGGATCATTGATATTAAGCATTAAACCAAGATTAATAAGTTTCTTTATTACATCAGTAGCCGCTACATCTAAAGCGCTACTTAAATCAGAAACTGTCATATTATCTTTGTATATAACTATGTTATCAGATGTATTACCCTTTAACTTAGTTTTATTTTTATACATTTGTTTCTTTAGGTTTTTGAATTCTTTATTTTCCTTAGCACTATCTTTCTTTTTTAACTTTTGTTTACTAGTGCTAATTGAGGATAATTTATCAATATTCTCACTTTCAAGAACACCTGTAACAACATCATCGATGGCCTCTTCTTCTTCATATGTAGTTTCTTTATCTGTGCTTATTAAATTAAGCATATTATCAAGAATAATAATATCATCATCCGTAAGTTCAGTATTATTATCAGCTTTAATACCTACTTGTTCACATTGCTTTAATACTTCCGCAACAGATAAACCCACATCCTTAGCATAATCTTTAATATTCATAATCATCCACCTTTCTTTTTTTATTTAATTTTTATTTTATAACTTTGCTTATTTCCTCGAGTAATTCCTTAGCATTTTTGCCTTCGTACTTTTCAATTTTAATGCCTACCTTTTTAGCTATCTCGCTAGAAAGACTTGCATCATAATCAGCATCATACACAATTCTTTCAATACCAGCATTAATCAAAGAATTCATACAATCTTTACATGGAAAAGTATTAACATACGCTGTTGCTCCATCTAAAGATACACCATGACGAGCCGCAAAAGCTACAGCATTTTGTTCACCATGAGATGCCGGACAAATTTCTAAGTATTTACCACTTTGATAGTCAGGCATAGCTCTTCTTTTACAGCCACCGGTATCTTCACAATGCTCCATTTTACGAGCTGGTCCATTAAAACCAAAAGATACTGGACTATCGTCTTTAACTATTACACACCCTACTTTTCTTGATAAGCAAGTTGATCTAATAGCAGCAACTTTAGCTAAAATCATATAATATTCATCTTTACTAGGTCTACTCATTTTCTAACCTCTCTAATAACATATCATATATTTCATCAGGAACTGTTACTTCAAGTAGTCTATCTAATACTTTATTCTTTTTAGCCTTAAGAATTACTTCTTTATCTTTTTTTAAATATGCTCCTTTACCATTTTGCTTGCCAGTTTCATCATAAACGACTTCTTTTTCAGGGGTTCTTACGATTCTAAATAAATCCTTCTTTTCACATTTTTCTTTGGTTACAGCGCATGATCTTAAAGGAACCTTCTTCATTATTTATTTCCTTCTTCGTTAATTTGGCTTAATGTCTTAATGGAAATATGATAATGAGTAAGCTTACTAGCAAGTTTAATATTGCTTCCCTTTTTACCAATAGCAAGTGATAAATTATCATCATTAACAATTGCTAGAGCTTCTTTATCTTCCTCACTTGTGATACTTACAATAACATCTTTCGCAGGAGCTAAAGCATTTTTAATAAATGTTTCAGTATCTTCAGAATATTGTATCAAGTCAATTCTTTCTTGGCCTAATTCCTTTAAAATACCTGCGATACGGCAACCTTTTTCACCAATACAAGCTCCGATAGGATCGACTTTATCATTATTAGAGAAAACCGCTACCTTACATCTTATACCAGGTTCTCTTACAACTTGATATATTTCAATAGTGCCGTTGATAATCTCTGGTATTTCTTGTTCAAATAATCTCTTAACAAAACCATAATGTTTTCTTGATAACATTATAAGAGGTCCTTTAGTATTGCTTTCTACTTTAGTAATATATACCTTGATATTAGAACCCATCTTAATTTCTTCACCAGGTATAATTTCACTCTTAGGAAGAATACCTCTTGTACGGCCTAAGTTAATATAGTAGTTTCTTTGGTCTTCCATAGCTACCATACCAACCATTATTTCAAACTCTTTACCATTGAATTCTTCAATAATACTATTTTTTTCAGCTTCTCTTATCTTTTGTGTAAGTACTTGTTTAGCAGTACCAGCAGCAACACGGCCAAAATCTTTTGGTGTAACTTCTACTTGAATTGTATCACCAACTTTAGCATCTTGTTTAATCTTAATTGCATCTTCTAAAAGAATTTGGGCATCAAGATTAATCTCCGGAGGAACAACAACTTTATTTCCTTCTTCATCAACAGTTTCTGTTCCTTCATCAATCTCATCAACAACTACTAAATAAGAATATACTTTAATATCACCTGTATCACGATTTATGTCTACTAATACGTTGGTTTTAGAATCAAAGTTTTTCTTATACGCCGTTGTAAGGGCGGCTGTTAATCCTTCATAAATAATATCCTCACTGATATTTTTTTCATCTACAATAAGTTTTACTGCATTAATTAATTCTTTACTATCCATCTTAACCTCTCTCCTTACTTGATATATCTAAAATAAAACTATTATCTAAAGAATTACATTCTTTGTTAACAATCGGGTCAACCTTTTTGGTAGCTTCAACTATCGTATCCAAATCAATGCCTCCGACTTTATCAAGGATAATATCAAGAAAATAATATTTTCCTTTTTTATAATAATTAATTGAATCAACAAAGATTTCATCTTTTTTTAAAGTTTCATTAATTTTTTGCTTTAGATTTTCAAAGTCCATTTAGGCCTCCTTTTTATAAATAAAAGTGGGATTTTTGTCCCACTTAAATTGCTAGTCATATTATAACACTATGATTTTTAATAGTAAAGTCTAATTTTGATGCATTAGCAATGTACATTATCAACAGATATTGTACCTGCAAATGTCTTACCCATTAATTTAGTTTGATCTTTATTTAAATTGTAGAATTTTACTGTGAAAGTATAATTATGATAAGTAGGGTTTGAAGTACTAACACTTGTGATTTGTTGTCCTTCCTTTAATACTAAAACCTTTTTATCACTATCACCATTCTTTAATTTAAACTCATCAATGTTAGTTTCGGTTATTTCTTCATATGTTCCAGTTCTATCTCCTGATGATTCTCCAACACCAGCACTTATGTCGCCCTCAATTGTTAGTTCTTTAAAGCCAGTAGAAACACCGCCTTCAGTTCTAATATAATATTCAGATGGATGTTCACTGCCAGTAGCCTCTGCATTTTCAGCTTCTTCAGCAAAGTTGGTTTTACTCTTATCATCCCAAGTAAATATTACATCATAAGTACATGTTGTTTCTTTATCATTTTCAGAAGCTAGTAAAGTAACGTTCAATGTAGAATTATCTGTTAGGCCAGAATCATATGTTCCATTAGCAGTTTGTTGACTACCATCACCTGCATCATTTTGTTGCATTTCAACTGAGTCAACAGTAATATTAATTCCTTTTCCCGCTGTTGCAACGAAAGCTGCAGTACTTTTTGAAGTATTAACATTTACTCCTACATTACTGTTTGTATTAATATTTGAAGCAAAGTATGCAAATGTAGCTCCTACTACAGCTACTAGTAAAGTAGCAATTGCAATTATTGATAATAATATTGTATTTCTTTTTTCCATCGTAACCTCCATTTTATTAGCAAACTACATTTTCAACTGAAATGTGAGCTTTAAAATTCTTATCCATTAATGATGATTGATCTGTTGGTAAATTGTAGAATTTAATAGTAAATTGATATTTAACATTGGCGTTAGTTGAAGTAGCTAAAGTCTCGCCTTCTTTAAGCATTAACTTTTGACAGTCTTGAAGATTTTCTTTACCATCAGCACAAGTAATAGTATCTAGGTTTTTCTCTTCTAAGAATTCACCAGATGTAGGTTTGCCTACTTCAGTACCACTTACTGTTTCACTACCAGATATAGTAAATTCTTTAAATGTAGGGGTATAATATTGACTTTCTCCCGGAATTTCCGTTCTAACATAGTATTTTGAAGGATAAATATTTTGGCTATTTACTTTACTTGTAGCATCAGATACAGAAGTACTAAAATCTGAACTTGTGTTATCCCAAACCCAAACTACGTCATATGTACATTCAGTTATTTTACCTTGGTCTGATGCAGTTAAGTTAACACTTAAATTAGCAGTTTTTACTAATTCATTAGCTACATCTCCATTACTTGATGTAGTATCGCTTCCATTACCAGCATAAGCTTGTTGCATCATATATGAAGCAACATTAAGGCTGATAGATTCTGTAGATTCCGCAGTAAATACAGTCTTATTGTTTGATGTTTTAGCATTAAAATCAATATTTCCATTGCTTGTATTAATATTTGAAGCAAAATATGCAAATGTAGCACCAGCTACAGCGATTAATAAAGTAGCAATTGCAATAACCGTTAATAATATAGTATTTCTTTTTTCCATAATAATTTTTCCTTACTTTCTAATAATTAACATACAACATTAGCAATACTTACCGTACCACTAAAGGTCTTGCCAATTAATTTATCTTGATTAGTTCCTAAATTATAAAATTTAATTGTTACTAAATAATCAACGTGACTCGCCTCAGTACTACTTGAACTTGTAATTGTCTCACCAGATTTTAAAATAAGTGTTTTGTTAGTATTATCTTTTTCAGATCTTTTCAATTCATCAAGATTTGTTTCAACAAGGGATGAAGCATTAAAACCTTGTTCTGGTGCAGAATTTCCAACATATACTGCAGTGTGGTCAAGCTCTATAGTAAATTCTTTAAAGCCTTCATTTTGTCCTTCTTGAGATCTAATATAATATTTAGATGGATAATAACTGCTTCCTGCAGAAGTAGTAGCGGAACTCACATCATCATCAGTAAAATTACTTTCAGATCCTGTCCAAGTATAAACGACATCATAAGAGCAAGTTGTTAGCTTATCATCACCTGTACCTGTTAATGAAACATTTAATGTCGCATTAGCAGTTAATAAATTTGCTATTTCTTCATTATTCGAAGGGGTTAAGTTATCTTGTGTTGCATATGATTCTTGCATCATATAAGCTTCAACATTTAGATTTAAATTACCACTTGCTGTTGCAATAAATGAAGCAGTTTTATTTGATGTATTAACACTAACTCCAACATTACCATTTTTAGTATTAATGTTTGAAGCAAAGTATGCAAATGTAGCTCCAACCACGGCTACTAATAAAGTTGCTATTGCTATAACGGTCAGTAGTATAGTATTTTTCTTTTCCATAAATTTTATCCCTCGCATTATACTTAAATTATATTACATAACGAAAAAAGCTGTCAAGATACGATATAGCCAAATAACTAAAAGTATACTAATTTTTTAACTATTTCAGCAACCCATTTTGAACCATTTTCGTTTCACTTATAATTATAAAAGCGTTTGGCTTTTCTTTTTTAATAGCATTAGTTAGTTTTTTTATATTTTTCTTGCTTGTTTCAATTAAAAGCATTTCTTTTTTTATGGCATCAGCTTCTCCTTTTAAGGGAACAATTGATACGCCATAGCCTTCTTTGCGAATTTTATTAATTAACTTCTTATCATCCTTTTCAATAATTGCTTGTATCATAACAAGGCCATCAACGAAAAGATTGGAAATAGTGGTACCAATTAACGTACCTGTAGCATAACCTCCAGCATAAGATATAGCAATTAAAATTGGATGTTCTAATGGGCCACTTAAAGCTTCTCTTGCCACAATAAACCAAATTAAAACCTCGATAAAGGCAATGACAGAAGCAATTAGCTCCTTGCCTTTAACAGTATAAACTGTTCTTAAAGTTCCAAAAGAAACATCTAAAACTCTAGCAAAAAAGATACCTATACAAGTTAGTAACATATCATCACCTATTTAATCATTTTTCTTATTTTTTCCATTGCCGCTTTCTCAACTCGTGATACTTGAGCCTGAGAGATATTTAACTCTTCAGCAATTTCTGACTGTGTCTTTCCTATAACAAAACGATCAAGTAATATATTTCTTTCTCTTGTGCTAATCATTTTTAAAGCTTTATGCATCGATATTAACATATCCTTATCTTTATTTTGTTCTTTGACATCAGCGATTTGATCCTCTAAATAAATGGTATCTCCCCCATCATTATAAATTGGTTCAAAGATACTCATAGGTTCTTTTAAAGAATCTAGGGCATAACCTATTTCATATTCACTAATACCTAAAGCGCTTGCAATTTCACTATTCGAAGGGTCTTTTCCCATTCTATTCATATAGTCTTCTTTGAATCTAAGAATTTGATAAGCAAGGTCTTTGACGCTCCGTGATACCCGTACCATCGAGCCATCTCTTAAGAATTTTTTTACTTCCCCCATGATAAGGGGTACACCATATGTTGATAGTTTTAAGTTAAAAGATAAATCAAAATTATCAATAGCTTTAATAAGACCGATTACCCCTACTTGAAATAAATCATCCATATTAACACCTTTATGATTAAAATTTCTTAAAACTGATAAAACTAGCTTTAGATTACCATTTATAAGCTTTTCTTTAGCACTTTTATCTCCCTCTTGTAAAGCTTTAAATAATGCTACATTTTCTTTATGACTAAGACTTTTTAGTTTACTAGTATTAATACCTGTTATATCAACTTTGTAATTACTCATTTTCTTCCTTTCAAGTCTTATAATGTCTTAGGTTTGACTTTTTTATTCAAAAAGTATATAATATAGAGCCAATTAAGGGGATAAAAATGATTAAAAGTATTAATGATAATTTAAGAAAAACTTTGTATGACAAAATATTAGCTGATAATAATCTAAGTAATTATGAACGCCTAACAGATATTGAAATGTATAAGCTTTTTAGTCTAGATGATAGAATCTTAAAAGCCTTAGATGCTTCTACTAATGCGCCTTCATTAAAGTATAGTATTTTAGTAGCATTAAAAGTTGCCTATTATATGAGTTGTGATGAAGTCTTAGAAGTAATAAATCTTATACAATCTATTGATATGTATCAAGAATATAAAATGAAATATATCTATAGCCTATTAAATAAACCTTTGGTTTTGCAAAGTGGTAACTTTTTAGCAAGTGCTAAAGTTATAGCTTCATGTCAAAGTGAATTTGTGGCTCGTAATGTTTTAGGAGTATTAACTTCATCATTTTTAATAGATGCTCAAAGACAATATGAAGCTGCTGAGATAATAAAAAAAGCTAAAGAAAGCCATAATGCTGATTATGCTGCTAAAGTAATTTTAAATATGAATTCACAAAAGAATAACATTGCCTTTGCAGGTGCTCAAATCATGGTCGAAGCGAATAATATATGTGCTTGTGAAGCAATATATATTATCTTAACTGATTTAAATGTCATCAATAATGTTGATGCCCTAAAAGCTGCAGATACAGTTAAAAGTTTTTCTGTAAATGGTGCTGAACTTGCCAAACGTGTATTTTTAAATAGTGAATTAGTAAATAGTCCTTATGCTTTAGATGTAGCAATTTTCTTAAATGAAGATAATCCATATGATATCGAAGGATATGCATATACTATCCTTTCTAATTTTTATTTATATGATTTAGGAATTGCCTTTAATGTCGCAGAATTCGTAAAGCATACGAAATCTAGCCTTATTGCAAGATATATCTGTGATTTAGTAACTACCTTTAGATTTATTCCTAATATTCCATCTCTAGTTATATTAGAAAGTGCTAGATTATTAAGTGAAGCTACTGATGAAAATCAACTAGCTAATATCTTTAAGCTATTAACAAATACTAGCCTTATTGCCAAAGGTCTTTCAATTATTGGCGCTAATTTCATATCTTCTATCCAAGATTCAGAGCTTCAAAATATGGCTACCGCTGTTTTACAAAATGAATATTTCATAAATATAAATGTCGCTTTTGCCTTTGCTAAAATAATAGCAGGTTCCTACACTAACAGTGATATGGAGCTTATTACTACAGCTTGTGAAAGTGCTGATGATTTAACGAAAATCATATTAGAATTATGGCAAACATTCTCTGAAAGCCCTGAAGAGTTAAGTGCAATGTTTAATATTTTAAGTAATCTTTTTGGCATTGACTTTACTTGCTTAAATAATGTTTTTAATAGTTACATGCCATTAGAAAACATTGAAATTGTTCAAAAGTTTATAGTAAGTGCTCAAAGGAAAGGCTTAAAAAGAGCTTTAAAAAAGAATCCACCTGCTCCTACCGATCAAATTTCAATATTTTAATAAAGCATAAAAAAAGAGCTTTTTATAATAAAGTTCTTTTTTATTTGTGATCACATAGTTATAGTTTGTATGGAATTAATTACTTTCTTTTCGATACGTGAAATATAAGATTGAGAGATGCCTAATATTTTAGCCACCTCTTTTTGAGTATATTCTCTTGAATTATTAAGGCCATATCTAAGTATCATAATTTGTCTATCTCTTTGCGAAAGTTTAGCTATTTCTTTATTTAAGATTTCTTTATTCATATTATGTTCAAATTCTTTAGGTACTACATCATCTTCCGTACCGAGAATATCTTCAAGATGAAGTTCATTACCTTCAGCATCAAAATTAAGAGATTCTTCTAAAGATACTTCAGCTTTACGATTCTTATTTTTTCTTATGAACATAAGTATCTCATTAGATATACATCTACTTGCATAAGTAGCTAGTTTAATATTTTTAGATAGTTTATAAGTATTAATTCCTTTAATAAGGCCTATAGATCCAATTGAAACTAAATCTTCAATATCATAACCTGTTGATTCATATTTTTTAGCAAGAAAGACTACTAATCTTAAGTTATGTTCTATTAATTTATCTTTAGCTTTTGTATCACCATTTTCAGCTAAAATAACATATTTAGTTTCATCTTCTTTACTAAGTGGAGGTGGAAGTTTATCAGTAGCTCCCACGAAAAATACTTCTTTATACTTCCTTCTTAATTTATCAAGTAGTTTTCTAAACATAATTATCCTCCATTAATTTAACATTTAATAAACAATCTACTCCATCTGCAAACTTTGTCATGCTTTCGCCAATTAAATAATTATATATTTTATGATTATTTAAAAGAATATAGCTTGGCTTAAAACAGCGCATTAAGCCCTCACTAGACACGGTTTTATAAATTACAAACACCGGACTGCGAATATTATAAATATCTTTTAGATGCCTTTTATTTACAATAATAACGCCCTTTTTAGTAAGAGGATCTATTAAATGATTACCAGTATCCATTAAGGATAATAATTTCAAATGAATATCATCAAATACAATTTCAATATGATAATACTGATTATATGTACTTTTTAATTTTTTAGAAGTATAAATATATATTCCTAAAATAATGGGCGCAATAAATAATAGTAAAACATAATTAATAGACATTCCATCAAAGAAAAAGATTAACCCTTCATGTTTATATGATAATTCATTACTTAGAAAATATAGGAAACCTGCTAGAATCGTACTAGTCATATAAAGATATATTAAATTATTAACTAAGTAATTAAGGCTAACAAAGCCAAAAGCAATTAAACACATGATAATACTAACTAAGATTTTCAAGAAAAATAATAAGATATTATTAATGTTTATAAAAAGAAGGAAGATAGATAATGCCCCGAATAAGGCTGCTAGCATATAGTATCTTATTTTCCTTCTTCTTTTTAAAATGATGCTTATAGTTAATAAAAGCAAAAAATCATAAGCAAAATTAATAAAAAAAATTAGGTCAACATATATTGTCATACATATCACCTAATTTTAATTTTATAATAATACTTTTAAAAATTTTGTCGGATTATGAATTAGTCATTATTTCTTAAGAATGGAGGTATTTCATAATCGCTATCTGTTAATTCGGGAGTCTTTCTTTTTGGCATTTCTTCATCGCCAAATAAAGCTTCATCTCCTACTGCATCATCAAAGCCCGTTGCAATAACTGTTACGATAACTTCATCTTGAAGATTTTCATTTTTGATAGCACCAAAGATAATATTTACATCGCTGTTTGCAGCTTCTCTAACTGTCTCAACAGCATCTTCAATTTCAAATAAAGTTAAGTTATTACCACCTGTCACGTTAACGATTGCATTCTTAGCTCCTTCAATAGTCTCTTCAAGAAGAGAGTTTGATACAGCTTGTCTTGCAGCTTCAATAGAACGATTCTCACCAGCAGCACAACCGATACCAATAATTGCGGTACCACTTTTCTCCATTACTGTTTTAACATCAGCAAAGTCTAGGTTAATTACTCCTGTAACGGCAATTAAGTCTGATATTGATTGAACACCACGGTGTAAAACATTATCAACTTCTTTGAACGCATCATCAAAGAATGTAGTTTTATCAATAATATCTCTTAATCGATCATTTGGAATGACAATTAAAGTATCAACATGCTTACGAAGTTCCTCTAAACCTACTAAAGCATTTTCCATTCTCTTTTTACCTTCGAACTTAAATGGTTTAGTAACAATACCAACGGTTAAGGCTCCTAGCTCTTGAGCAATCTCAGCGATAATTGGTGCAGCACCAGTTCCGGTTCCTCCACCCAAGCCACAGGCAACGAAAATCATATCAGCTCCCGTTAAAGCTTCCTCTAGTTCAGATTTGCTTTCTAGGGCAGCAGCACGACCAACTTCGGGGTTAGCACCTGCTCCACGGCCTCCCGTAATATTTTTTCCTATTTGAATTTTATTCTCGCAATAAGAATTATTTAAAACTTGTAAATCAGTGTTTACAACATAGAATTCAACGCTTTGAACGCCTTCCTCTATCATACGGTTAACAGCATTACATCCGCCACCACCGACACCTACAACTTTAATCTTTGCGATTTGATCCATCATTAAATCTGACATGTACCCTCCTTAATTGTCAAAAAAGTATCCATATATTTTTCCAAGTAATGAATTATCAGATATATTTACTCTTTTATGTGCCCCTCCGAATTCTTCTTGTTCATCTAATGAGAAAATTGAATATTCAGCATTTCTCATTTTTAAGCGACTATTATAGTATTTTATCATACCAAGTGCTACGGAATATTTATTATGTCTTGCCCCAATTTCTGATGTATTTCCAACAATGCCTTTAGTACCAAAGACGCTTTCTAGGAAATTTGAAAATGAGCCAAGTTCACTTATTCCTCCTGAAACTATTATATAACTAATTTCTTTCTTTGTTAAGAGGTTAATTTGTTTTTTAATTAAATTAAATATCTCATTTAACCTTGAAAGAGCTACAGCACTTACGTCATATTGACTTACCTTTATGCTTTCACCATTAACATCTTCAAGCATAACACTTTCCGAAGGTTGAGCTATATGTAAGTCAGCTACAACAAGCTTTTCTTTTAAATAAGTAGCATCTTTCTTAGATACCTTAAAGATATAAGCAATATCACTATCTATTGTACTTGACCCAATATCTATAACTTCACAAGAAGTAAGGATTCCTTTGTTAAAAATTGAAACTGTTGTACTACTACTTCCTAAATTAACAACAGCCCCGACTTCATGATTAGTGTCTTCATTTCTAAACTCATAGTAATCTGCTAAAGGAGACACAATAATATCCACTACTTTAATCTTAAGTTTTTCAAGAGATTTGAGAATTGCTTCAGCATTCTTTTTGGGTATCACAACCGCTACATCATTAACTGTTAGTTTATTAGCTACCATCCCTATAGGGTTTGCTACTGTTTCTTCATCATTAATGATATATTTCGTAGGCAAGATAGAAACAAGTTCTTGATTATCATTTATCTTATTATAGACACTTCCTTGCATTGCATGAGTTACATCACTATGTTTTATTATTTTGTCCTCACTTGTTATTGTAGTAGATCCACTGGAAATAAAACAATCAAGATTATAGCAAGGAACACTAACTAAAACTTCTTTGATAGGTATTCCTATCATCTCTTCAGTCTTTGAGAAAGCTTCTTTTAATGCTAATTCAGCGCTTTCCGAATTTACTATAAATCCTTTTTTAATACCGCCAGATAAGACATCAACACATGATAAAACATTAAGCTTATTTTTTTGAATTTCTCCAACAATAAGTTTAATTGAATAAGAACCAATATCTAAACTAGCAAATATCTTTCTCATATCTCACCTATTCTTTAATAATTATAACTAAAATCCCATGTGATATCAAGCAAAGGTAAAAAAATCACCATTAAATGGTGACTATTAAAAGAGTTAAATGTCAAGCCTGTCATTCAAATTTACATTGTAGAATGACAAATAAGCTTAATATTTTTATTTCAACACTATTTTATATGGCCTCATCATACTACCATCTGTAGTACCATCTGCTTTTATTTTCACATCAGACTTTAGGTAAAAAACAGGTCGGACGCCAAAAGCAAGTGTTGTTGAATTATAGAAACGTACAGAAGAATTAAAACCAATACCAAATCCAAATACATCTGTTGGATGCCAGGTCCAACTTGAAATAGTCCATTCGTAAACACCATTAAATAACCAGTTAGTCACCATATTATTTTCATAGTTATAAGAATCTAATTTCACAGTCCAATTCTTTTTATCATTTGCAAAAGCGTAATCATGGATATACATAAGTCCAATTTTGTGTTTTGCTTGGAGCCCTGCCCCCGTTGTATTTCCATTTCCCTTTGTCGTTTCTACAACATACATTTCTTTGGGGATAAATGAAGCACTATTAGAACCGCCAACATTCCATTTTACTGTTTCTATTTTATCTATCCATGTTATATCGTTTTTATTATTTTGGAGATATTTTATGTATTCATTATTTAAAGTTTCATTTAATGGTGCTTTTTTTATCATTCCATTATCTTCTTTCTCCCAATAATTATAATGTTCATCAGACCACATATTATCTTCAGAGTTCCAGTAAAAACCATATTCTATTTCCGGCGTGTGTACTCTGGCTATATTTTCATACTCATTAGAATCATTATATTTATATTTTCCTTTCAAAGCATTCTCTCCCATTTGTTCTGGAGTTGCATATTCACTTTGGATAAGTTTTACTAAATTTTGTTTTTCTCCTGTAGATATTTCAACTGGTACTATTCCTATGATTCGGTAAAGATTTTTAAAATCACAACCATTTGATTTATCCTTGCTATAATCTTCTGCTCCCGGCCCAAAACAAACAAAGTTATTAGGATTATCTCCAGAATAACGATAGCCATTATCACCTGCTCCATCTTTTAGCAATGAATTATGATGGTAAAGATATCCATCTCCATCAGCAAATTCTGCTTCTGCATTATTATCTAAACTTTTTATGCATTCTACTAAATCATCTCTTACTTCACAATTATCAAATACTGATGGCTTTTTTGGTTCAAAATATAAAGTGCATCTATCATTTTCATTACTTGTTAAAAGCACTGTATGTTTTTCATTATCCCAGTTTAATAAGAAAGGTGCACTATCTCCGTTACAGCTGCTTTTTTCTTTGTCTAAGACATAATCTGCATATTTGTCACTTAACCAATCCTCACCGCTTCCTGTAACTTCGCCATTATCGGTCTCAAAAATAAAAGTTAGATTTTGATCATTTATGTTAATATTTCTTAAAGACTTATCTTTGAAATTTTTTAAACGCAGCATACAAATTACTATAGACAGAATAATTAATAAAGTAATTATTATAGTTATTTTCTTCTTCATAAGCTCTCCGTGTAAATTGACAAAAACTAGTCATTTTTCTATCCTTGATTTTCTTCATTTTCTCAAAAAAAAAAAAAAAAAAAAACAAGGTCTTGCGCTTAAAATCTTGTTTTTCTTTGTCAATTTACGTGAAGCCTAATTATTTTAAAGCTGCTAGTAATTCATCTTTTTTCATAGTTGAATAACCTTTGATGTTTTTATCTTTAGCTAAAGCTTTAAGTTCTGCTAAAGTTTTTGAAGATAAATCTTCCTTTTTAGCTGCAGGTTTTGCAGCTTCTTTTTTAGGTTCTTCACCTTTTACTTCTTTCTTAGCTGGAGCTTTAGGAGCTTCAATCTTTACAGCTTCTTTTTTGCTTGTTGTAATTTCTTTTTTAGGAGCTTCTGCAGGTGCTTTTTTAGCAGTTTCTACTAAAGCTGCAAATGCTTTAGGATCATCGATTGCAAGTTCTGATAACATCTTACGGTTAATTTCGATACCAGATTTAGCAAGACCATTTATGAATTTAGAATAACTAATATCATTTAAACGGCAAGCTGCATTAATTCTTGTAATCCATAATTTTCTAAAGTTTCTCTTATTTTGTTTACGGTCACGATAAGCATAAGCACCACTGTGGAATAATTGTTCTTGAGCAGTCTTATATAATCTATGCTTACTACCAAAATAACCTTTAGCTTCTTTTAAAACTTTTCTTCTTCTGTTTTTAGAAACAGTTCCGCCTTTAACTCTTGTCATAGTTTACTCCCCCTATATAACTTGTGAAAGTCTCTTGCTTTCACCCTTTGCTAAAGTGCCTTTATTTCTTCTTTGTCTAACTGCTTTAGCACTATCTTTTGCAGTTTTATGATTTCCATTACCTTTTTTATAAGTTAATGTTCCATTTTTCTTTTTGTTTAATACTTTACTTGATGCCTTATGTGTTTTTTGTTTAGATTTTCCCATATTTATTACTTCCTTTCTGTTTTTTTAGGCGATAACATCATGTATACTTGACGGCCATCAATTGTTGGTTTAGTCTCGATATCTGCTACCTCAGATAATGAATCGGCAAAGCGCATTAGAACATCGATTCCTAGTTCTGGATGGGCAATTTGTCTTCCTTTAAAACGAATAAATGCTTTAATCTTATGTCCTTTAACTAAATAGCTTTCAGCATTTCTACGACGGGTTTCAAAATCACCAACATCTATCGTAACTGATAAACGATATTCTTTAACTTCTTTGCTAGTTTCTCTTTGTCTTTTTTGTTGTTCTTTTAGTTTCTTTTGTTTTTCATAACGATACTTATTATAGTCCATTACTTTAGCTACTGCAGGTGTTGCAGTACCGCTCATTAAAACTAAATCAAGTCCTGCATAACTAGCAAGTGTTAATGCATCATTTAAATTTTTCATTCCTAATTTTTCACCATTAGGGCCAATAACCATTAGTTCTTGAACCTTTATCTGATTATTAATTGGTAGCTCATCATTCTTTGCTATACTTAATCGCCTCCATACAATTTAAAAGGTGGATATATAATATCCACCTAAAAGCTCTAAGATAATAATTACTCGGCCTTTTACCTATTGACTTATTTATCAATCAGGTGGATATACATCGCTTTCCTTTAAACAACAACCATATTTTATAACACTAATATATGGTTGTCAAGCTAATTTATTCATTAGCGGTTTCTTTTTTACTTTTATCTTTTACTTTATTTGGCTTAAAGCCATAATGTTCTCTAATTTTATTTTCAAGTTCATCAGCTAGGCCAGGATTTTGTTTTAATAATAAACGCACATTTTCCTTACCTTGGCCAATTTTCTCACCATTGTAGGCATACCATGCACCACTTTTTTCTAATATATCAATATCAGCGGCTAGATCAACAATTTCACCTTCCCGAGAAATTCCTTCACCATATAGAATATCAACAGTTGCCGTTTTAAATGGTGGTGCTACTTTATTTTTTACAACTTTTATATTGGTTTTATTACCACTTATTTGATCGGCCACTTTAATTTGTTCACCTTTTCTAACATCCAAACGAATAGATGAATAGAATTTTAAAGCTCTTCCTCCGGGAGTAGTTTCGGGATTTCCAAACATAATTCCAACCTTTTCTCTAAGTTGATTAATAAATATGGCCGTAGTTTTAGTTTTATTCATATTGCCAGATAGTTTTCTTAAAGCTTGTGACATAAGTCTTGCTTGAAGTCCTACATGGCTATCACCCATTTCCCCATCAATTTCTGCTTGAGGAACTAGGGCTGCAACAGAGTCAATAACTATTAAATCAACTGCTTCGCTTTTAACTAAAGCGTCACATATTTCTAAAGCTTGTTCTCCAGTATCTGGTTGTGATAATAATAACTCATTAATATCAACGCCAAGATTTCTAGCATATACAGGATCTAAGGCATGTTCAGCATCGATGAAAGCCGCTCTTCCACCGTTTTGTTGGACAGATGCTATCGCATGTAAAGCAATAGTGGTTTTACCACTTGACTCAGGGCCAAATATTTCAATTATTCTTCCTTTGGGATATCCACCAACACCCAAGGCAATATCAAGTGATAAGCTGCCTGAAGATGTTGTATCAATCTCCATATGCTCTTCAGAGCCTAGACGCATTATTGATTCTTCACCAAATTGTTTTTTTATATCAGCAAGGACTTGCTCTAAAGCCTTATCCTTGTCTTTTACTTCTTTGTTAATTTTCATTTTGTCTCCTTATTTAACTCTGACAAATTAATTGTAACTTAATATTTTTCAAAAGTCAACAAAGAAGTGCAAATGAATGTTCGTATATTGCTTATTGTGCTAACCAATTAGCAATATCAATGATTTGAATTCCTTCATATTGATAATTATCATGCTTAGTTCTTGCTATTAATATTTTAGGATAAGCGTCTTTTATTTTTAATAAAGGATTTACTTCTCGTTTAAATGTACTACTTTCAAAATCGTTTCCTATATCGTCTGACACCTGAATATATATTTTTTCATTTCTTTTCATTGCTACAAAATCTATTTCTTTATCATATAAGATTCCAACATACACTTGATATCCTCTGCGAATCAATTCCATAGCAACTATGTTTTCATAGATATTGCCATAATTCATATTTTTTGTTCCCTGAATAGCATATTTTACTGCATGATCTGACAAATAATATTTATCTTGCGTAGACAAATATCTTTTACCTTGAATATCATATCTTCTGACCTTATAAAAAGCAAAGGCTTCACATAGATATTTAATGTATGTTCCAACGGTTTTATCATTAGTATTTACTTTGTTAAAATTTAGAGTATCAGTAATACTGCGATATGAAGTAATTCTTGCAACATTATCAATTAAAAAATCGCTGATACTATCTAATAAAGGTTCATTTTGAATTTGATTCCTTTGAACAATATCCCTTACTATCATAGTTTTATAGACATCTGATATATAATTATATTTTTTATCAATATCTTTGTAATAATAAGAACCAGCAAAACCCCCTTCTAAGACATATCTATCAAAGTTTTCGCTACTGTTTTTTAAATTATAATATTCTAAAAATTCTTTATATGAAAATGGATAAACCTCAATACTATATGTTCTACCTGTGAAAAGAGTTGCTAAATCACTTGATAAAAGAAAAGCATTGGATCCCGTTATGTAAATATCATATTTATTTTCAGCATGAAAATTGTTTATTGCTTTTTCAAAACCATTGCACATTTGAACTTCATCAATCATAATAAAATTATTCTTTTTAGGATTATATTTTTTTGAAACATAGCTTATTAATTCTTTATATTCTTTTAAGTAATCGAATTCATCAAGATTATAATCCACATAAATAATATTGGCATTTTTATCCGTTTTTTCAACATAACTAATAAACATTTTAAGCAATTCTGATTTTCCACTACGTCTAACTCCTGTAATAACTTTTATGTCTGGAGTTCCCATAACATCAATTATATCGTTTAAATATTTTCTTTCAATTATTTTCATATCAGTTAACCACCTTATATATAAGTATACTATCCATTTCGCAAAAGTCAATTTTTTTTGATTTTGCGAAATGGGCATCTAAATAAAAAAACTATTAGACTAAATCTAATAATTTTCATTTTTATATATTTGCATAAACTCTTTATAAAGTTCCTCACATTTATCTTTATCCATCGCTGGCATATTCTCATAGGGATTATATATTTTTAAAGCTTCATACTTTTCTGTTCCTAATTTATGATAAGGCAAAAAATCTATTCTAGTTACGTTCTTAATATTTTTAATAAAGTTATTTAAACTAATTAAGTAATCTTTATTATCGTGTAATCCTGGGACAATGACTTGTCTTATCCATACTTCTTTTCCACTTGCATTTAATTCAGAAATAAATTTAAGAGTTTCATTAATATTTCCACCTGTTAGATCTTCATAATTTTGGGCATCGGTATGTTTAACATCAAGTAATACTAAATCAACCATATCTAAAATCTCTTTATAATCACCAAGTCCAACACCCGCGGTATCAAGTGCTATATGTATATTTTCTTTTTTTAATATCTTACAAACTTCAATAACAAACTTACTTTGTAATAAAGGTTCTCCTCCCGAAAAGGTAACACCTCCTTTATCACCAAAATAATTTTTATTTTTTAATATTCTTTTAGCCAAATCTTCCGGAGTATAGTTATCCTCACCTTTTACCCACATCTCAGGATTATGGCAATATTTGCATCTAAGAGTGCAACCTGATAAAAAGACAACTGTTCTAATGCCTGGGCCATCGACAAGGCCAAAGCTTTCAATAGAATCTAGTGCTCCCATCATTACATCTTCTCATGGAATGTTCGAGAAATTACTTCTTCTTGTTGTTTTCTTGTTAAACGATTAAATCTTACAGCATAACCTGATACTCTTATTGTTAACAAAGGATATTTATCAGGATTATTCATTGCATCAATTAGAGTTTCTCTATTTAAAACATTGACATTTAAGTGATGAGCTCCTTGTTTAAAATAGCCATCAAGTAATGCTACTAAATTTTCTTTTTGATTTTCTTCATCCATACCTAAGGCTGATGGAATAATGGAAAAAGTATTTGATATACCATCTTTACAACAAGTAGCATATTCAAGTTTAGCAACACTGTTTAAACTTGATATAGCACCATTTTCATCTCTTCCATGCATTGGATTAGCACCCGGAGCAAATGGTTCACCTGCTTTTCTTCCATCAGGAGTAGCTCCTGTTTTAGAGCCATATACTACATTTGAAGTAATAGTTAAAACTGACATAGTAGGCTCGGCTTTACGATAGCAATAATACTTTTTAAGTTCACTAAAGAATTTATTTAAAACCTCTTTAGCTATATCATCTACCCTGTCATCATCATTACCATATTTAGGGAAATCACCTTCGATTATAAAATCAGTAGTAATACCCTCTCCATTTCTTATCGGTCTTACTTTAGCGTATTTTATTGCAGATAGAGAGTCCGCAACTACCGAAAGCCCTGCGACACCATAGGCCATATAACGATGAACATTTGTATCATGAAGAGCCATTTGACCAGCTTCATAAGCATACTTATCATGCATATAATGAATAATATTCATGGCATCACTATATATTTGAGCAACTTTTTCAAGTACTTTAAAATAAGCATTTTTTACTTTATCATAATCTAGATATTCATCAGTATTCTTGGGAACATTTTCTAAAACTAAATCACCTGTCATTTCATCAATACCACCATTGATAGAATAAAGAAGTGATTTAGCAAGATTACAACGAGCACCAAAGAATTGCATATCTTTGCCTAGTCTCATCGCAGATACACAACACGCTATAGCATAATCATCGCCATAGATTGGCCGCATTAAATCATCGCTTTCATATTGAATAGAATCCGTTTTAATGCTCA
The DNA here is from genome assembly GCA_947586825.1 of uncultured Bacilli bacterium. Lineage (GTDB taxonomy): Bacteria > Bacillota_I > Bacilli_A > RF39 > UBA660 > UBA6448. The sequence continues at coordinate 38,056 of CANPXU010000008.1, forward strand.
TTTTAGCACAATACTTTTTCCATGCACTAGGTAATTCATTGCTCCATAAAACCGTCATATTAGGCTCAGGTGCTGGATCTAAATTAGTAAGCGTATTTAAAATACGATATGAAGTTTTGGTAACCATACTATTTCCTTCAGTAGTGATACCGCCAATAGAACATGTTACCCAAGTTGGATCGCCAGAGAATAATTCATCATATTCAGGAGTTCTTAAATGTCTTACTAAACGAAGTTTAATAACAAACTGATCAATTAATTCTTGAGCTTCTTCTTCAGTAATAAGGCCATTTCTTAAATCTCTTTCAATATAAATATCAAAGAAAGCATCTACTCTACCAAGACTCATAGCAGCCCCATTATTTTCTTTAACAGCCGCTAAATAACCAAAATAAGTCCATTGAATAGCTTCTTTAGCATTAGTCGCAGGGCTTGATATATCAAAACCATAACTTTGAGCCATTTGTTTCATTTTATCTAAAGCTCGATATTGCTCAGATAACTCTTCTCTTTCTCTAATTAAGCCGCTATTCATTCGGCCACATGGTGCATCCCACTCTTTTTTCTTTTGCTCCATCAAAAAATCGATACCATATAAAGCTACTCGACGATAATCACCAATTATACGACCTCTTCCATAAGCATCTGGAAGACCCGTTAACAAACCTTCATGTCTTGCTTTTCTTATTTCTTCCGTATAAACATCAAATACCCCTTGATTATGAGTCTTACGATATTCATTAAAATAATGATCTACATCAGGATTTAATTTATAATTATATGCATTTAAAGAAGAATAAACCATTCTTATACCACCATAAGGGTTTATCATTCTTTTAAGAGGTTTATCTGTTTGAAGTCCTACTATTACATCATCATCTTTACAAATATAACCTGGTTCAAAATTATTAATACCAGACATATGATCAGTATCAATGTCTAATACTCTTTTCTTAAGTTCTTCTTTTAATAAATCAGAACATTTATTCCATACTTTCTTAGTCTTATCTGTAGGCCCTGTTAAAAATGATTCATCTTCATTATAAGAGGTATAATTTCTTTTAATAAAGTCTGATACATTTATTTCAGTACACCATAATCCATCATTAAATCCTTGCCATTCTTCTCTCATTTTATACTCTCCTATTATCCTTAATTATTTTAGCATAATTAACTTTAAAAAAGATAAAATTAAAGATGATTAACAAATTTGTTTACTTATCAAATTTATACCATAATATTGGTTTGCCAGAAGCATCAGTAATTTTTAAGTTATAGATAAAGCCATGAAAATAAGCATCAGCGGTCCAATTTGACTTACCTAAAAAATTTTCAGTTCTATTAGTATTTCGAACATACGATGTTACATTATAAGTTTTGGTTAAAATCAAAGCATCATCTTTATAAATATTATGAGTATATGAAGTTTCATTTTTGATTACTTCTATCCGATAATGAGTCTTTTGATTTAAGGTTATCGCTGCACTTGCTGTAGTACTTCCTCGCGTTGCTTCCGTACCATAACGGCTATCAATGTTAAGATTGCTTGAAGTTCCTTGATTTGCAACAAAAATATTATCATTATATTGACCATTACCAAAATCCATAATTCTTGACCAGTTTTTAAATGACAACCATTTGGCCTCAAAATCAATTGTAGTACATTTATCGCTTTTATTGTTATCTAAACTAATATTTTCCGTTTCTTCATTCCAATGCAAAAATTCATCATCACAATTAGTTTTATTATAATTATAAATATATCCCTCCCCAGGCCAATATTCCTCATTCCACACATGATAGTTATTACCACCACTTTCATCTTGAACCATTATAGCTAAGGCATTTGAATTTGACTTAATAGTTGCCTTATTATTTTGCGTATAAAGAAAAATACAAAAAATTACTAAAATAATAACCAATATTGATATCAATATATTTTTTTCTTCATACTTAGCCTCCGTGTAAATTGACAAGGATTAGTCATTTTTATACCCTTGATTTTCTCCATTTTCTCAAAAAAAAAAAAAAAAAAAAAAAAAAAAAAAAA
>CANPXU010000009.1 GCA_947586825.1 uncultured Bacilli bacterium
TAAAGTATATGTGTCTAATATTCTTGTATTTGGGTAGTCATCTTCATCTATTGTTTTAGTTTGTGTTGGTAACATTTTACCACCAGATAACATATATCTTTCATAATAAGATGACGTTATTTGTCTATCTAATTCTCTTTTTGAATAATTTTCTTTTATTGATAATTTTAAATAAAAATGTCTCTCTTTAATAGATTTTGATTCACTTATAATAAGCAAATTATTTGTCCAAGAAAGTTGCGTCACCAGTGGTGTCGCAATCTCATCATCTTTATAAGTTTTATAAAATTGAATCATTCTTTCGATATTCCTTTTTGTAAAACCTTTTATAGTTGGATAATTAGATGCCATAAATTCTGCTGCTTTGGTAGGAATTTTATCCCCATAATTACTATTTTCTATTAATTCATGCAAAAACTTTCCAAAATCTTCCCAATATGGAGTAGTATTACAGAAATTACTTACAAATTCTATTTTCTTTTTTAATTCTAAATCAATATGTATAGATTTAGTGGTTATACTTACCATAACGAATCGTTTCTTTCTTTAAAGTACTAAAAAATCAACTCTCAAATTAGAAAGTTGATTCTATATTTAGTTCAAACTTTAAAAAGTTCGAACGTATTCGCTTCTGGTGGGCTGTTAGGGAATCGAACCCTAGACCCACTGATTAAGAGTCAGTTGCTCTACCAGCTGAGCTAACAGCCCACGACATGAATAATTGTAACATACATTTACTTATAATGCAATCAAGCAAATTAAAAAATTTTTAAAAAAATATAAATTTTACCAAAACTACTGATTTGGTTAACCAAATTGCCACTTTTTTGCAAAAATTTAATCAAAAAGGCCATTTTGGTGCTCCAATTTGCATTTTTGGTCATTTGACATTTATCTTCTTCTTTTGTAATATGGCTTTGGAAGTTGCATTAGGGCCTGCCTTCATTTTAACTTCGAGCTAGAATGGAGGAGATGTAGATGAAAAAGGATTCTCATATCCGTATTCAATACATTATTATTTTCCTACTTCTTTTGATTATTCTTCTCTTGTTAATACAACTATAGTCTAACTATAAGGGGGTTTAGGTTAAAATAAAAAAGCTCCGGTTGCTCGAACCGGTGCTTACCACCTAAGGCAAGTGCTAATGCACTTCCTTCATTTATTATTATAATGTTATTTTAGATAAATTACAACAAGTTATCTACACTACTTTACTTCAAAAACATTATTAAGCATGTCTACTAAAAGAATATAGTCATTGGCATCAATACCATATACACTGATGTACTCATCGCCCATTCTTTCAATAATATTGCTTGCTATCATTTTGCCTTGGCCAAAGACATTAGCATAAGCTAAATATTTACCCCATAGTCTTTTTTCTGGAAGCTTATCTTCATAGGTTACAATATCTTCCATGAATAGTCTTAAAGCACCCCATTTAGAGTATAATTCATTACCCTCTTTAGTACGGCGAATAGAAAGACATAAATATAGTAAAACGGGAATAGATAATAAACCAAGTAACATAATTGTAAATAATGGCTTAAAGGCAAAACCTGTAAGACCTACAAATAAAGGAGCTATACAGTATATTATATTAAAAATAGAAGAACTAGAGTTTTCATAGAATCTTTTTCTAATATTATTTTTAGGATTATTTATTTCTCTATAACTCCATAATTTAAAATAACGAGTTAAGATTTTAACAGGCTTATCCTTTTTTACAGCTTTATCAATATTATATAGTTTAAACGATCTACCATTACCATAATTATTTAATAAGAAATCTCTTAAACTAATTTCATTATTTGTAAGTGGTTCTACTAACATATCATCATTAAGTGTAAGTTCAAAATCATCTTCAAGCATATTTACTAAAAGGCCTTTTTTATAAATTATGTATAATATAGAAGCTTTAAATGAGTTTAAAGAAACATTATGATTAAATAAATATTCAATAGCAGCTGGTGAATCATTAGATGGGAATTCTGTAAAGTATTCATCATTAAACTCGGCACTTACACCTTTGTCCTTAGAAAAATAACGTTTAACTACTAATATAACAAGACCTATAACATATAAACTAGAAGCTAAAGCTCCTGCGACAATCGAAGTAATCCGCGCTACCTTTTTAAAATTAGCAAGTTCCTGATTAGCGATTCTCCTAATAGCTATTTCATCTTGATCTAGAAAGATAGAACGTTTCCTTTCTCCTTCTCTTGCTTTAGTAGCAACCAAATTTTCTTTAGAGGTTGCAAGCCTAACTTCTAAAACTTCATCTTTGCTAAAATCTTTAATAGTAAATTCTTTATAAGTATCATTATCTTTTTCAGTAACCCAAATTGGGCCATTAGTCCATGATCCATTTATTGTATTATCAAGATAGAAAACTTTAATTTCCATCTTGTCAAACTCTGTAGTATCTTCTTTAGCAAATAAAGTAACTAAAGCTTCATTAATATCACTATAACCTACAAAAGCTTCTTTAAAAGTATACTCCATATAGAAAGCACTTTTTTTATCATTAGAACTATATAAATCATATACTATTCTATCGTTTTGTCTATCTTCAACATAAACATAGTTATTGCCTTCTTTAGCACTATTAACTTTAGCAAAGCAAGTACCAACATTTTCAAGAGGATCATCTTTATCGGAAGCACATATTCTTGTTAAAACAATATTTTTAGAGCTATATATTTCTCTATCGTTATCATAGCCAAATAGTAACTCACGATGAAGTTTATCATAAGTACCATCTTTTACAGTAGCTTCATGAACTTCTACGTCACCATTATTTTTTACATACACATTAGCATAATAAGAATCAGCATAAACAATACTTGGAAATAATGTAAAAAGTAATATTAACAAAATATTTTTCTTCATAAACTATCTATCTCCTCTTTCTTTGATACATCTACTTCATAATATATATCTGCTTTATGATGACTTAATAAAGCTATTATCTTAGATGGATATTTTAAAACTTTATCATTATACTCTTTAACTGCAAGATTATAACCTTGTCTTAAAGATGATATTTTTTCAGTTAATATATACAAACTTGGATAAAGCCTTTCACTATCTTGTTTATCAGCTTCATAATTTTTATATATATTAAATAAATCATCAATAACATCTCTAAGTACTCTATCCGCAGCAATCTTATTAGCCTTATTCTTGGCACCATTAGCATAGCATATTGCATCGACACCCTTTTGGAGAGTATCTTTTTCACTTGGTGCTATCCTTTGAAGTAAAATGATAAACTTTGGTAAGAGGCTAAACCTTTCATTTAAACTAGCATCTAACGCTTTCCAAGCACCCCTTATCTTGAGCTTTAGGCTTACTAGCTTTTTATAGGTTAATACGCTATAAACTATAGCTAAAATTATTAATGCGCAAATAATAATTATTGCTATCACACTAGACACTCCTATCATAAATAATAGTACCAAAAAATAATAGTTATGTAAATAATTAACTATTAAATAAAAAGTAAATATGGTAAAATAAATCTGAGGTTGAATCTATGAAAATTAAATATTTAAGACTTACCAAAGAACAAAGAAAAAAAGTCAAAGAACTTTATTATAATACTCCTAAAGGAAAAGCCCTTAAAAGTAAACTTCGCCTAGTATTAGTATCTACAATCGGGCTTATAATTTGTGCTATTGCAATACTTGTTGATGCCGTAATAAATAAAAGTAGCACATGGGATTATATATATGCTGCATGCCTTGGCTTAATCGCTATTTGCTTTATAGTAGTTTCTCATAATCTTCGTATCAAAAGACTTAATAATTATGTTGTTAATAACAAACTAAAATTATAATTTAGTTTGTTCAGAGTGTAGACAAACCCCACATTTGAAAAAATGTAGGGTTTTCTTTTGAAAACAAATTTATAATTTTTGTAAAATTTTTGATTTTTTTCAAAATATGAGTAACATTTTTATAAAAACATGCTTTCGTTAATGGCTTTTCATTAACTTTTTCTTGTTTAATTGCTATATTTTTCATATTTTGGGCAGCACAAATCAGATGTGTATATGCTTGATTCTTTTCCACACCTTTATGCAATGTATATCTGTATCCATGATTTTGTTTTGAATCTCCAAAGCTTCTTTCTACTGTTGTTTTTCTTTTTTTGAATAATTCCTTTCCTTCTTTACTTAATCTTCTTTCTCAACAAACTAAAATTATAATTTAGTTTGTTTTTCTGAATAAATAAGTAATTAAGACTATAAGACTGGTTATAGAAATTATTAGTAATGTTAAAGCATAATACCATTTTAAATATAAATTATTAAAGTTAAGATTAAAGATAAATAAGTATTTTAAAAAGCTTTCTTTGATATTAAGAATGCTTTCAAAATAACTTAAGAAAGTATATAAGCCAAAAGCAAGTAAAACAGCATTACTTGCTTTTTTTGTTATAAATAAAAATAGCATTAAAATTAAATTATAAGTAATTATAAGAGGTATTATTTTTAAAATATTAGATATTATTTGGAAAGATAAATCAGGCTTTAAATGCCAAAGTAAAGATATATTATAAGAGAATATAAATGTTATGAATATTATTAAAAATAAGTATAAACATAAGATTATAAATTTTATCAAAAGCATCTTATTTTTATGATATTCATAATAAAGTTTATGATTAATATCTTCATTATATAAAAAGATAGTCAAAGAAAAAGTAAGTATTAAAAAAATTAGTAAATATTCTTCCCCAAAATGATTATATAAATCACTTATTAATAAATCATTTACTCTATAGACATAATTACCAAACAAAGTATATAAAACTATTAATACTAATGACGCTATTATGACTTTTGAATGCCAAAGGCGATATATTTCGGCTTTAAAATAACTCATATATCCTCCCTAAAGAAGTCTTTGATATCATGCATATTGTTTTTATCATAAAGATGAATGTCTTTATCTTTAATTAAAATAATATAATCATAAATATCATTAATGCCTGAAAGAATATGACTTGAGATAATAACTAGTTTACCCTTTTCTTTAAGACGAATTACAAGATTATTAAAGTTAATACTTTCTTTAGGATCAAGTCCATTATAAGGCTCATCAAAGATATATAGATGGACATCTTGTAAAAGGCATTTAGCTATTAATACTTTTTGCTTAGTACCCTTGGAAAGCTTTTTAACCCTTATATCTTTATAAGACGATATATGGCAATCATTTATTACTCCATCGATTTTAGAGATTGCTATACCATTTAAAAGGGCGTGATAATATAGATTTTCATATACGGTTAAATTATCATATAAAGCATCTTCACTCAAGGCAAAGCTAGAATCTTCCAAATAAGAATTATCAACACCATTTGTCTTTAAGATATTTAAGATTATTTTTAAAAAAGTAGTTTTTCCTACCCCATTTTCACCAATTAAAGCATATACGCCATCACAAGGCAAATTAATACTAACATTATTTAAAATATTTCTTTTTCCATAATAAAAAGATAAATTTCGACAAGAAATCATAAAAATCCTTTCTTGGCAATTTATCTTCTCTATTTATATATATTACGGATTATTAGTAAATTTCCTTTATTTTTTTTCATTATATTTCATTTTTAATTCATAAAGTTTATTTAAAGCTTCAATCGGCGTCATATTATTAGGATCTATATCTTTAAAGATATCCGTATCTTCTTCCTTTTTATTTTCTTCCTCAAAGCTCATCGTAAGTTGAACACTTGAAACTTTGTTTTTTGCTTCCTTGCTTTCATACCCTGCGAGAATTTCATCCGCTCTTTTAATTAAGCTTTCTGGCATATTAGCAAGAGCCGCAACATGAATACCATAGCTTCGATCAACTGCCCCAGCCTTAACTTTATGCAAAAATATTAGTTTTCCATTGTCTAAAGTTGCAGAAACATGGACATTTTTAATTGATGGATACTTTTGCTCGAGAGTCGTAAGTTCATGATAGTGAGTTGAAAATAATGTTTTACATTTAATATTGGTATTAATGTATTCCAAAATAGCTTGAGCAATACTCATTCCATCGTAGGTAGCCGTGCCTCTTCCTAGTTCGTCAAACAAAACTAGACTATCTTTTGTCGCTCCCATGATAGCGTTATTGGCTTCCATCATCTCTACCATAAAGGTACTTTGGCCACCGACTAAATCATCACTAGCACCAATTCTGGTAAAAATCTTATCAATTATAGGTAAATTTGCTTCCTTGCAAGGCACAAATGAACCTATTTGAGCCATAATAATCGTTATAGCTATCTGACGCATATAAGTAGATTTACCACTCATATTAGGACCTGTGATTAAAAGAGTCGTCGTATCTCTATCCATCGTACAATCATTTTCAACATATTTATCATTAGATACTTTTTGCACAATTGGATGTCTGCCTGCAATGATCTTTAAATCATGCTCAGTATTAAGTTTGGGTCTTACTAGATTATACTCATCGGTAATAACTGAAAAAGCAGTCAAAATATCAATTTCACTTATAACCCCGGCTGTATGTCTAATTTTTAAGATATCCTTTTTAATAGTATCTTTTACTTCATTAAATAGATCATATTCAATATCAATAATCTTTTCTTCAGCATTTAAAATTAGAGATTCTTTTTCTTTAAGCTCCGGAGAGATAAATCTTTCGCAGTTAGCTAAAGTTTGTCTTCTTTCCCAGCCAAATTCATCTTTAACTTCGGCAACCTGACCCTTAGATACTTCAATATAATAGCCAAATACTTTATTAAAGCCTATCTTTAAATTCTTGATACCTGTTTCTTTTTTAATCTTGTCTTCAAAGCCAGCGATAAATTCTTTACCACCACTTCTAATGGATTTAAGTTCATCAAGCTCGGCATTATAACCAGTCTTAATAAGGCCACCTTCTTTAAGTCCTAAAGGAGGATTTTCATTAATAGCCCTTTCTAATAAATCACATATATCATCAAATGTATCTATTTGATAGGTAAAGCCAAGTTTTTCAATAATATCTTTGATACTTGGTAAGGTTTTAAGACTCCTTTTTAGTTGTAACATATCTCTGGCATTAAATGAACCATTTGTAAGTTTACCAGTTAGTCTTTCAATATCATATACTTCATCAAGAAGATTTCTAAGCTCATCTTTTAAGATAAACTCTTCATTAAGTTTTTCAATCATATCATATCTTTGATTAAGTTTCTTGATATCTTTAATAGGATTAATAATCCATTTTTTTAATTCTCTAGATCCCATCGCAGTTTTACATTTGTCTAAAAGCCAAATCAAAGAATATTCTCTTTCTTTATTACGAATCGTTTCAATTAGTTCAAGATTACGAATCGTATGAATATCCATTTGTAAATAATCCTGTTTATTTACTATCTCCATAGGCATAATGCCCGTTAAGTCTTTGAGTTGTTTAGTTTCTAGGAAGCAAAATAAATGGGAAGCTCCCATTATCGCCCTGGAATCAACACCTGATGGGAAAAGATTTTTATTAACATCATCTTTAAAGTCAGGCATTATATCTATTTGGATATTATATAAAGTAGTTAACTTATTAATTAATTCAAATTCACTATTATCTTTTAATACTAATTCTTTAACCCCATAATGAAGAATTTCATCAATTAACTTCTTTTCATCTTTATCAAGGAAGATACCTAAAAGTTTGCCAGTAGATATATCAAGTAAAGTTAAAACATAAACATCAGGATAGCTTAAAAGACTTGCTATATATGAGGCACTATATTTATCAAGAAGTTCCAAATCAGCAATAGTACCTTTGCTGATAACATCAATAACGCCTCTTTTAACCATGCCTTTTACATTTCGAGGATCCTCAAGTTGCTCACCAATTGCAACTTTATATCCTTTACTAATAAGTTTCTCAATATAAGGTTTTACAGCATGAAAAGGAACACCGCACATTGGTACTCTTTCATCAAGGCCGGCAACTTTACCAGTTAAGGTAAGCTCTAGCTCTTTAGCAGCAATAAGAGCATCCTCAAAGAAAAGTTCATAAAAATCACCAATACGATAAAAAAGAAGCTCGTCTTGATAAGCGTCTTTAATCTCCATATATTGCACCATCATAGGGCTTAATTTATTTTTATCAACTTCGCTTCTTTTCATTCTAACCACCTGATTTTTCACATCATCAGGTTCTATTTTAACATTTATTTTTTAATTTTTAAAGATTTATCTATTTAATGATGAAATCTTATAAAGAGGCCACAGTTTTAATACAAAATGAATATATTCATCAGGTACCTCACTTTTTTCCTGTGAGTCTACTACTTCAATATAATAATCCATTAAAGCAATAAGATATTCTGTCGTAAGATTATCAAGTTTTAAACTCCTTGTTTTTTCATCAAATAAAATACCAAAATAGCTATCAACAACAAGTGTCTTACTAAAAAGAGCTGCTAAGACTTTAGCATGAACAAAACGAAGAAACAAAGGCATTAACCCTTTAAGGTTCTCAACTGCGCGTTGCCCTTCATCATCTAATTTAATTATATCTTTTAAAGCTAGAGCCAAATAAAGACCAGATATATTATCTTGATATATCTTTTTCACAGAGTCATATGCAATTTTAAAATTTTCGTCAATATATGTATCTATTAGCTCTACTTTTGTTACCATAAACTTCCCCCTTGGTAAAAAATTATAGCAAAGGGATTATTAACTTTCAAGATATTTAACGGCATCACTAAAAGTTTTAACTTTAACTAGTTCAAATGAAAGCTCATATTCTTTATAAACCTTTTTAGCTTCATCATAGTTTCCCTCGGGAACAAAGAAAATATCTGCTCCATCTTCGGCAGCACCAAGCATCTTATACTTTACGCCACCTATAACACCTACACTACCATCTTCTTCAATAGTACCTGTTCCCATAATAGTTCTACCTTTAGCTAAATCACCTTCGGTTACCATATCATAGATAGCAAGAGTAAGCATAAGGCCTCCACTTGGACCAGCTTCTGAAGCTTTAGTCTCAATATTAACCTTAGTATCAGATTCAATATCAAAACTAGTTAGTAAACTAACCCCAATAACTTTACGATCATCTAAAAGCATGCTTTTACCAACTCTCGTTTTTTCTTTGCCATTTTTATCTTTAACTTTGAATATAAATTCATGCCCTTCATCAAAAGAATTAATATATTCTTGTAAAGTTTCAAGAGTCGTAAACTCTATATCATCATAGGCAATTATTTCATCTAAAACCTCTAAAGTAGTATCAGCCTCATCATCTTTATAATAGATTCGACATTTTTTATTGGCTATTTCATATTCAATACCGGCATTTTTAAAGGCAACTTCTTGAGCAAGATTTAAAGAATTTTTTAGTTCTAATTTTTCCAGTTCTAAGGTTTCATCATAAGATGTATTTGGCACTGTGATAGCATCTTCTTTAACGATATCCCAATCACTTTTAAATAAAGATAAGAAAAGCATTGGTAGTTTACCCCTTAAAACAGTAACATAATTCATTGAATAACTGCCTGAATAATCATAGCCATTCTCAACTTTTATACGATCATTTAAATTAATAGATCCCCCAGTGGTATATATGTAATAAGGGAATTCATAAAAAGTGCAAAAAGCACAGAAAGCTAAGAAAAAAGCATCAAAAATAAAAGTCTTAAGAAAAGATTTTATAATACTTCTTTTATCAGGCTTACTATCATATTCTTTATTAGACGACTCTTGCATATTATCACCTCTTTAAATTATAACACTAAAGGAACTTATTTATGAATAAAAATATAAGAAACATTTTGCTTATTATCATAACTTTATTTTTTATCTTTATCCTTTTTAATAATTATCATCTTTTTTCAAATATATCTTTAGAAATAGGAATTATTTATCTTACTAAAGTATTCCCTTTTCTCTTTATTATGATGGTCATAAATAATTTACTTATAAATTTAAATTTTCCTTATTATTTATCCTCCGTAATTAAAAGTCCAGCCTTATATATTATGATATTAAGTATCATGTCTGGTAGTCCTTTAAACGCCATACTTACAAAAGACTTTTTAGAAAGAAAAATGATAAATGAAAAAGATGCTAGTATTATTTTGAGCTTTACTTCTTTTAATAATCCCTTATTTTTATATAGTTACTTTAATTTAATATTCCATAATAATGCAATTACTATTAAGCTATTTATTATCATTTATCTTACTAATATCTTATTATATTTTATATTTAAAAATAAACTTAGTACTAAAGAGTTTCATATATCTTATCATAGTACTACTTTTAATAAAGCCTTTACAGATAGTATTAAATTTTCTATCAATAATATGTTAAATATCTTCGCTACTATTTTCTTTTTTTATTTATTAACGAATATTATCATCAAACAAAATACCAATACTTCAGTACTTATCAAAGGTTTAATTGAGATAACCCAAGGTCTTAACTCCCTTACTTTAATAAACTTATCTCTAAAAGCAAAAGAATTGCTTACTTTAGCAATTCTTCAATTTCAAGGCTTATCTATTCATATGCAAATATCAGCAATTCTAAGCAAATATAATATTAATTATAAATATTTTTATCTATCTCGTATTATTCTAATCATTCTTAGCCTCGGGCTAGGAATGCTAATGTAATATCATCAAGCGTATTATTGTTATTTGCGTTATTATCATCATTAGCAGTATATACAGGTATAGTACAAAGCCAAGGATGATATATATCACTGCTACCAGAAACTGTACTTGCTCTTTTACAGCTAGCATTTGTATAGGAATATACACCTGTATGAATATCCCAAGTTCTAAGCACAGAAGTTGAATCTTTTATTTGAACGTAGTTTGCATATATTAAGATAGAATAAGTTTTAGAAATACTTGATTGTTTAAATTGGATAGTAGCATGGTCTGCACTTAATGAAAATGTCGGCTCGGCACTAATCTCAGCCTTACGCATAATGGTTTCAATATAGTCAACAATCTCTATTCTTTGCTCTTGATTTTGGGAAGCAAAATATTCATTATCTTTATCATAAGTTACATTGGAAAGAAGTCGATATAAAAAGAGCATAACGACAGACATTAAAACGACACTTACTATAAGTTCAATTAAAGTTAAACCTTTATTATTTAATTTTTTCATATTACACCTCGAGCAAATTGATAATATAAGGATCAACTATAGTTCCTGAGCCTGCCATTACAACAGCTTTACTAGTAACATAAAAAACAGGATATACTCTTTTGGTATTTGTAGTTACACTTGCCGTAGTTAAATTAAATTTAGTTGGATCCAGTGTCATGGCTTTGCCGCTAGTTGAAGAAGTATCAATAAACCACATGTCATAATTTAACCAGTTATATAGATGGCAGGTATAACTTAACCCATCATTAAATTGATCCATTTTATGATTATTTTTACAATTACCAGTATATTGAGGAGCATACCCCCAGTCACTTACAGATAAAAGACCTATTTTAGCCTGAATACTAGATGATGTCATCTCTTTAGTATAAGCATCTTGAGGAAGAAGAGATGTCGTAGTTAATGCTGGAGCATACCATTTAGCATTAATTATCATATCATTTTTATAGATGTCTTCAAAACCGGATAATAAGCTATTAGTTAAATAATCATTATTAAGATAAGTCTTGAGAGAAGAACTAGACCAAGCATTTGAAGATGAAGTATTATATGCTCTTGAAGTACTTAAAGGTTTAGCTCTTACTATTTTAGTAACATAGCCTCCGCCTCCTGATGCAGATACATTAGATTCTTTAAAAATACCTACAATTCTAAAAAGATATCTTTCATCATCACAATCATTTGCAAGCTTACCAAAACAAATATAGTTATTTGGTGTTTTACCAAAATAACGATAAGAACCATAAGAAGAATTATCTTGTCTAACGCCTGAAGCTAATGTACTAGTTAAGCTTGCTTGTTTTTTTACTTCATCACTTAAATAAGTGATAGCTTCACTATCAAAGTTATATCCTAAAGCTGCTTTTACTTTAATATTATCTTTATAAATATTAAATGAGGTACGATTATTATAATATGAATTTAATACTATAAGCATAATCATTAAGAATACTAAGACGAATGAATAAACTACAGAAATTGCTATAAAACCGCGATTATTCTTTATCATAAGTACACCCACGAATTATAAAAGGCATTTTCACAATGCATATCAAAACTCAATCCAGAAGTATCATAATATTTTTTAATTGCCTGTTCTTTTTGAGCCTCACTACCATTTACAACATCGTAATGAGCAAATATTTCATGTTGAAGACAATTTTCAAAAGCTCCTTTGTCTACTTCATCTCCACCATCTTTTGCTTCATAAATAAGGGATATCAAAATACCTTTTATATTTGAAACTGAAGAAACTTTAGAATAATCAATACTTAAAGTTTTGACATAATCTACAAAAGTTGAATCAGCAAAATCATTTATCTTTTCTAAAGAGTTTTTACATTTTATATCAGTAGTAGTTTCTGCACTATTAGCACAAACCTTTAAAGGAATTATCATATTAAAAGGAACATATATTAATACTTTAAAATTATAAAGTTCTCTTACTCTTGACATAAGTGAATTATCGCGAAATATATCACTACCAGAACTAAACATATAAAAGTAATAATCATCTTGAGCATTATCTAAAGCAAATTTAAACTTGGAAGAATTAACACTTTTAGTAAATGCATCTCTAATAACCATGGTTTTATATACATAAGAGATATCATCATAATAAAGTCTTCTTTTTTCTGATTGAACGCTTTTAGAGTATGATCCATACAAAATAACAAGTGTAGTTGTTAAAACCACAATTGTTAATATTGTCTCGATAAATACAAATCCCTTTTTATTATTCATATCTCTACCCTAATAAAATTATAACACTTTGCTAAATTTTTGTATATATTATAGTAGGTGATTTCTATGTATAATAAGCACAGTGGGATATCTGCCTTTATTATTATCATTCTTTCCGTTTTAATCTTTTATCAATTATTAATAACGCTTATTTTACCATTTAGGTTTAATGTATTTATCTTATTATTAGAATTTGCTTTATTAATTTTATTCCTGTGGCGTATCGTAAGGCCTTATTAAAGCTTCCGACTTAAAGACATAGTCAAGTACTTCCCTAACCTTTCCAGTATCTTCTACCGTAAACTTTAACTCAGGGCAAAGAAGAGGCATACGAATAAGAACAAAAAGTAGTAATTTTTCATTATCCTTTAGTTCAAAATGCTGAAGATACTTACTTAAAAACTCACTGAAATCATAATTCAGATATTCTTTATGATATAAATTAACAATATCTAAAATTGGTGTATCTATCGTATAGTTATCCCAGCTTATTAAAGCTCTTTTATTACCATCACTTAAGAAGTGTTCTAAAGCTAAATTATTATGTACGACACTTACTCTTTCATGGTTATTATTACTAGCTAAATCATACCATTTATGAATATTATCTCGGCAGTAATTAATAGCCCCTTTAATAGAGAAAAAATTACGAGCAAATAAATACTCGGAAGGATTCATAAATTCATGAGATATAACTTCTTTGAAAAGAAGATTATAATTATATTCTAAAAAGTTAATATTTTCTAAAACAACATCTCTTATCTCTTTATAATTATCAATATTAGTGCTTTTAAAAAACACGGTTTTATTATGTAGTGATGATAAGACATTTTCTAAATCTAGTAACTTTTGTTCATTAATGGGATTATAATCATCAATATACTCATATAAAAGGTCACGATCACCAAAGTTTTTTATAACCTTGGGAAAGTTATCAAATCCCCGACTTTCTAGATAATTAAATAAATGAAATAAGTCTTTATTTTCTTTTTTTAATACTAATCTTCCTGAAGAGCTATCAATAATAGTAGCCGAGTTAACTAAGGTATAGCGATATGGCTTAAACTCTTCCCTTACAAGATCTAAACTATTCATTTGGATATGGAATAATTAATTTATCTCCTTTGGTAACATCATTTATATCATTAAGCTTTAATAGTTCATCTTTATCAATATTGTGACTTTGGCAAATGCTTTCCAGACTCTCTTCTTCTTTAACAATATGAATCTTATACATCATATAATCATCTTCAGTTTCTAGTCCTGATATAACACCTGTGTCAATTCTTTCGTCTTTAATCTCTTCTGGCTTTTCTTCCATAGGTTCTATTTCATCTCTCTCATCTTTATCTTCTTTTTCTTCTATAGGTTCTTCTTCCTTTTTTAAAGGCACAATCAAATCCACAGGTTCTTCCGTAGTTCTTTCACTTTCTTCTTCATTAATTTCATCTGCAGACATGGCGTAATCAATTTTTACTAGCATTTCGCTACCCTCAATATCATAAGTAAAGTTATCAATCCAGAATTCAAATGAATCTTTATCTATCTTCTTATCAAGTTCAACCGAAAATGGCACTACAAATTTAAAATCTTCTGTATTTACACTTAACTCATGCTCTTTATAAGTACCACTTATGATAAAATTGCCTAATACTTCATCAGTATTTTGAGTTACTTCATGTTCTAAAGATATTGATACTATCTCTTTAATATTTCCTTCGAATTTTAGTTTCTTTTCAAATGGTATAATGCAATTCATCTTTCATCATCTCCTATAAAAAGATATGCACAAAACTTTAGTTATATGATATTTTTTTCATCAACAATCTTGCCATTTAAATGGTAATAATATTTTATGTCTTTTTGATATTTAGATATTTGCTCATTTTTATTTTTTATCTTACGATATCTAAAATTATATAATTTTCTTTCTAAGATAAACTTATAATAAATAATTTTCTGATTTTTATACATTTGATAAGTTTTATAAATAAACAAAGTAATAATAAAGTAGTTATTAAGATTATATTTTAAATTACTAAGAGCATAAATAACGATGCTTATAAAAGATATAATCACATAACAAGATAAACTCTTCTTATAGGGCATAAAAAAATTTGCTAACTCAAAGACAATCTTTGAGCCATCCAAAGGTATGATGGGTAGTAAATTAAAAAGTAATATAGCTTTATTATAAGTATGAAAAAGCTCGCTATGAATAAAACCTAGTTTATATAAAAATACATAGAAAAGTTGTAACATAATGCCCGCACTAGCTATTAATAAATCATAGATAATATGATCATTTAGTTTTTTATCAATTTTCGTTATACCCCCGAAGGGATATATATTAATAGATATAATTTTATAGCCTAGAGCCTTAGCTACAAGCACGTGAGCTAGTTCATGGGTTATAACAATAAATAAAATAATGCAGATATTTTTAAATAACCCACATAGTAAAAATATTAAAATAAAAAGTAAGGTATATTTATTAAAGCGCATTTAAATACTCTTCATAAGTATAGTACTTCCCATCTTTAGATATCAAAAGGCCAAACTCGTTATTAATGCTGCCAATTATGGTATCAGCTTTAACATAGTCATAAATATTAACGTCAACATCATCAAGGAGAAAATACCAGATATCATAACCATTGCTTCCC
Organism: uncultured Bacilli bacterium; assembly: GCA_947586825.1. Classification (GTDB taxonomy): domain Bacteria; phylum Bacillota_I; class Bacilli_A; order RF39; family UBA660; genus UBA6448. Next base: position 15,563 of record CANPXU010000009.1, read on the forward strand.
TGAATAATAATAGTTTTACTATACTCATCTTTATCCCCAACAAAGGTTACGATACCACCGACAAGGGCATTTATAAAATTTTCCTTAACACCTTCATACCTTTCGCCATTTAAGTATTTTTCTTTGCTCTCATAGCTAATGAAACTGCTCATAACAAGGGATGTATTCTCTTTCTCCTCCTCTTTTTCCGTACCTGAAATCTTACTGAAGAAGTTTTTAAATTTCATAAACTCAAAAGAATCATCAAAGATATATTCTTTATAAAAATTTTTAACTTTACTACTTAGGGAAGTTCCTATTAAGCTAAGAAGTAAAATTATAATGCATATCAAAATACGCGACATATATTTATGGGCTTTATTTTCTTTTTTTACATCTAAGTATTTATCAAGCATAGTATCACCAATTAAATATTATGCTTTTTTAAAATAGTTATTAATAAAAAATAAAATAATAAACTTAAGAAAAACTTAAATAAAGAAAAAGGATAAACTAAAATATAAAAGATTATAAAATTAAAGATATTTTTAAAATAATAATTTTTAATCTTTTTATCTAGTAGATATAGGCATAAGAATATTAAGGTTATCTTGCCCCAAAGGCCTGCGATAACTAGATCAAGAAATAAACCGATGAACAAAACATAATAGATATTTTTACTATTAAGGGCATTTAAGCAAAAGGAAGAATAAAGATATGGCATTAATAAAAGATCCACGAAGAAAAACATTAATTACCTCCGATGATAATAAGATAATTTAGATTACTAAAATTTTTCATAGGTTTTAAAATATATGTATCACTAATTCCGTTTTTATCTTTTATTACCTTATTTATGGTTCCAATTAAAAATTTTTCATTAAATGGACTTAAATCTGAGGTATAAACTTCATCACTTTCTCCTACAGGACAATATTTATCAATTCCCTCGATTGTATCATTTTTCAAAATGCCATAGCAGTTATTTATACGCACAGGAAGTGCGAAATCCTCAGCATAAATTGTTTTAACTTCGGCCGTTTTTTTATCTACTTTATTGATAACTCCAATTAGCACACTATCACTTAGGACTAAATCACCTTTCTTAACCTTTTTAGAGCCTGTTACAATACTAATAAAGCCTTTTTTATAAGGATTTTGATAAATTACTTTACCATAATAAAATTCATCTTTATAAGAGGTATTTTCTATTAATTTAATTTCTTCAATCTCATCTTCAAGACTTTGAATATAAGCATCTTTAATATTTACATCAGGTATTCTTGCAAAAAAACTAAGAATATAATTCTTAGATATGACAATAATAAAAAGAATTAAAAATAAATAGCTATTTTTAATAAACTTCTTCATATTAATTATTATTTACTAACTATTATTTTTAATTCTCTTTTATTTCACAAATATCATCATATTTATTAATACGATTATTAACGATTAAAGTATTCTTATTATCACAAATTATTATTTGATAGTATTTTAGTTTATATAAAAGATCACCATCATTTATTTTTTCTTCTTCAGCATCTTTAATAAGATTATCTATACTTTCTCTCTTATCACTTAAAAGGTAATCTAGTTCATATAAAATATCCTCCCGATATTTATAGAAAACACTATTTATACCCACATAGTAAATATCTCCCGCTTTAGTAACATCATTAGTACTAATATTATTAACAATAAGTTCATAATCATCATAGATATGATTATCAACGATAATTGCATCATCAAGATATATTACTTGTTTTTCGCTATCATCAAAACTGTCTACTCTACCAATAATATCGACATAGTCATAGTTAAAATAGTTTTTAGGATCAATATCTAATTCATTAACATTTACACTTTTTTCTAAATCAAAGGTAACATAACCATTTTTTACTTCTTCAGCTTCAGTATAAGCGTTTAATGAAAGAGATGATGCTCCGATTATCGAGCCAATTTTACCCTCGAGTCTAACAAATTTATTTTTATATTCTTTATAGCTTTGAGCTGGATTTTCCAAGAATTGATTAATGGAAATCGTTTCAACATCATCAGGAGCGCATTGATAGTTTTTATTATAATCATCTAAAGTATATTTACCATCACAATCATAAATTCGGTAGAAAAAAGAATTATAGGTAGCTACTTTATTTGATGATTTAACTTTAAAAGCTATTATAGGTCTTGATTTAAAAAGAGTGTAATTTACATAATCAAGACTCAAAGAGACTATAATTAAGATAAGTAAATACAAAGGTATTTTATAGGCGAGATGCTTGTTATTTAAACAAATACCTACCATTAAGACAATTATACCTATAGCAAGTGAAATAAGACGATAGATACTAAAGATATGTATAAAGTAAGGTATTATCATTAATAATAAACCTACGATAATTAAGATATATTTAATTTTCTTCATACTTCTCACCCCATTTTTATTATACAATAAGCATCATTTTTAAGCCACCCAAGGCTACAAAAAATGTGAAAGTTTTACACGAAAAAGACACGTAGTGTTAGTTCTTTTATAAAAGTATGATAAAATTATAATTAGGTGATAATAATGAATAAGAATATGTTTAGAGAATATGATATTCGAGGCATCTATCCTGATGATATAAATGGCGATATAGCCTTGACTATTGGTAAAGCTTTTGGCTCATATATTAAAGAAAAAGAAGTAATCGTTGGTCATGACAATAGATTATCTTCTCCCGAAATACATGAAAATTTAATTGCGGGTCTTGTTAGTGCTGGCGTTCATGTTATTGATTTAGGCCTTTGTACTACTCCTATGTATTATATAATTAAAAAACATTTGGGTCTAACTAATGGAATTATGATAACTGCTTCGCACAATCCTAAAGAATACAATGGCCTTAAGATATCTTTTAGCAAAATTGGCCCAGCTTATGGCGAAGCGATAACTAAATTTAGAGATTTTATCTTTGCTGGGAACTTTACAAAGGGAAATGGCTCAATAACTAAATTTACAGATACCAAAGAAATATATCTTAAAGCTATTAAAGATGGCATTAACATGGGAAAACGAAAAATTAAAGTAGCCTATGACCCTGCCAATGGAACCGGATGTGTTATTTTAAAAGAAGTTCTTGATATATTTAAAGATTACATTGATTATGACATTATCTATGGTGAAAGCGATGGTAATTTTCCTAATCATCATCCAGATCCTAGTGTTGAAGCTAATATGACTGCTTTAAAAGAATATGTAACATCTCATAACTGCGATTTAGGAATTGGTATTGATGGGGATGCAGACCGCGTTGGTTTAATTGACAATAAAGGAAATTTTATAACTGTTGATAAAATTATGATTATGATGTATCGATATTTATATCCTACTTTAAAAAGTAAAAAAGCTATTATGGATGTTAAATGTTCTAAAGCCATGCTAGATGAAATGCAAAAAATTAATTTACCAGTTTTTGTAAATAGAACGGGAAATAGTTATCAAAACTATACAATTAATACCGAAGGTTATGATTTTGGAGGTGAATTTTCTGGTCACCTTTGGTTTACCGATAAATGGCCAGGAGTTGACGATGGTATTTATGCATCCCTTCGAATTATTGAAATGCTTACAAATACTAACAGCAGTATAACAGACCTTTTAAAAGATATTCCAAAATACTATAATACTCCAGAAATTAAGATTGATTGTCCGGATGATAAAAAGAAAATAGTAATCGATAAAGTTAAAGAATATGTTACTAATAAAGGCATTAAATTTAATGATATTGATGGAGTGCGCATTGATTTTGCTGATGGCTTTGCTTTAATTAGACAAAGTAATACTACTCCATGTCTAACATTAAGGTTTGAAAAACAAACGGAAGAAGATTTAAAAGCTATCCAAGATGAATATATTCCTTTGGTTAATGAAATAATTAAAAATAGTTAAAAAAGACAAATAAGTCCTAGTGCTTACTTGCCTTTTTTATTTGATTAAACATTTATTAATTTTTTTAATTTACTTATTTGACTATCAATAATAAAACATAATCTTGCAATTCTAGTATCAGAATAACCGGTTAAATCCTGATATTCATGGAGTAATTCACTAAACCACTCAGTTAGTCCCTCCAATTTAGTTATATCAATTCTTTTTATATTTTTTACAAGTTTTATTATTTCGCCAAAACTTTGTACTTCATAAAATAACCTACCAGAGCCCGAAATATGTACCTCATCTTCATCATAATACTTAATGTTTAAGCTTTGACCATTATCAAAAATTGGTGCTACATCAAGCCATTTTAAGGTATTAACATCTCTTATAATGCCAAAATTATTTAAATGCCGGTCTTCATTCATAATTAGAAAATCTAAAATATACATATTCTCCATTTTTTCCCGGGCATTTGCAATACCATTTTCTTCGAGCACTCTAATATAATCTTCATAATCATTTATATTATTATGTCTTTTCATACTACTTTTTATTTGATTGCAAGTTATAAATTCCGTATCTTTAGTAATAAAACAAGGACATTTAGATACTACCATATCTTTATAGATATCAATTTTATATTCGACATGATTAAAGCCAAGTCTTTTACATATTTCACTAGCTAGCACTTCATTAAAAGGTTGCAAAGTTTCATTTTTATACCCAGCCTTTAATAAATATCTTGTCCCATTTTCAATAATCCAAGCCTTTTTGAGCATTCCATCTGTTGTATTATTAGGAGTCTTTAAAGATGCTTCATTTGTTATTATTTTACTACTGTTTGATAAAGAAGCTTCCGTAAACTCCACATCTTCAAAATCATTATCAAAAAAATTAATACTATCATAAGAAACATTACTATCATAAGGCTTTAACCAATATTGGTCTGATAAAGATAAGCCAAAAGCTTTATCTAAAAGTTCACCTGGAGCACTTATATTTAATCTATGTAATAATATGTCTAACTTATCACGCCAAGATGGAATACCCCTTGCTTTAAACCACACACTTAAATTAGTTCTAAAAGTAGTATTATCTATTCCTTTACTATAAAAACTTTTTATAATATAGGGAGCAAAATCGATATTTTTAACTTCATATACATGGGTAAATCCACTTGTAGCACTATCATATTCTGCGACCAGTACTTCAGTATTTTTATTCATAAGTATGCATTTCATAGGACAATCAAACTCCTTTTTTGTACTACAAATAGTATAACATAATTATCTATTCTTCACTATATAAGCAATCAATAGTTCTTCAATAAATATTTTCATTACATACATTTTATAATTATTAATTTTAAAGGTATGAACTTCTACTCGGTTTTCTTTATCTATAACAACATAATTAAGATCTTTATTATTAATATATTTTTTCAAAAATTTATCTATTCCTAAACTATAATATTTGCTATTTTTACTAAATAGAATTACATAATCTTTAAAAAGTCTTTTAAAAAAGATATATCTATTTTTCATTATAAAAATACCTATTAATAATATTTTTAATTTTAATATTGTCAGCATATTTATAACTATTTAAATATGTCATAATACTGCAAAAAACTTGATTATAGCTTTTATATCCTGCTTTTAATTCATATTTAAGAAGTTTAATTTTCTTTTTAATTTTAAGATAATTATTACTTCTAATTTTAATAATTATCTTATTATTTATTACTTTATATACATAACCTAAAAAAGAAAATCCTTGATTTTCCTTAACTATAAAAGTTTTTTTATCATTAATATTTAGTTTATATTCCTCTTTTAGGATATCTACTATCTCATTTCTTACCTTTTTTAAATATTCCTTATCGGGATGCATAATAATAAAATCATCCATATATCTAACATAATATTTGCATTTTAAATCATGAACTATATAATGGTCTAACTTATAAAGATAAAATATTGATAAAAACTGACTTGTCATATTACCAATAGGTAATCCTTTATCATATTTATACTCAGGAATACTGCTTTTAAACTTTAAATAATATTTATTTATAATTTCATTAATATATGGATAATTAGTACTATCTATGACTTTGCTTATTAACATAAATTCTTCATTAGAAAGTTTATCTATTAATAAATCTTTTAAAACATTATGGTCAATATTATAAAAATATTTATTTATATCAATTTTTAGGATATAGAAATTATTATATTTACTTTTCAAAATTCTTAAATACTTACGAGTTAAATTAACACCATAATCCGTACCCATATTTTTACGCGTTGCACAATTACGCATATCTAAATATTTAGTAAGCTTTTTTTCTAAAATATTTCGGGTAATATAGTGATTAATTATTTTATCTCTAATAGGAAGACTCATAATAAGCCGGTATTTAGGTTCTTTAACTATAAAGATATTATAACGTTCATGACCTACTTCATTATTATCAAGCATGTTTTTAATAGTACTAATATTTTGCATTTTATTAAACTCAAACTTTAATAATTGCTTTTTGTTTTTAACATTTTTACTTATTTCATGCTCATATATATTTATAATATCTTCAAACTTGCTTTCCATTTTTACACCAACTATATAACATTTTATTAATTTGTTCTAGTTTATTACAATTCTTTGTACATTGACTTTCACTAATATAACGTAATTTATAAGCTCGTTCTAAATAAAAATCTATCTTATTAATCTTAGCTAAAGCTTTTATTTGATATCTCTTTTTAATTTCTAAATCTGTTTCATAATTAGCTTCATAAACAAGTTCTAACAAACATAAAGAATCTTCATATAGTAATTTACGAGATATAAAATCTTTTTTAGGAAAAGTTACGACTAATTTTTCAATATCAATTATAAATTTTTTGATATTTTCAATTATTAAAAATTTTTCTTTAGCTTGTTTCATTTTCAATTTGCTCGATTATTTTTTCTAATTTATCAAGACTAAAACTATTTATTTTATCTCTTAAAATATTAACTCTTTTTTCAATATCTAATTGTTCCCTTGCTTTTTTAATTACTTTAAGAAAGTTTTTACTTATTCCTTTATGTTCTGAAACTACTTTATTATGTTCATAGATAGCATAACTTATATTCTCATCCTCTAAAGTATGGATAACTTTTGCTAAGGCGGAAACAGGAAATCCTACTGCCATCTTTGGTTCTACGAATTTATAGCCCAAAAGATAATATAAAATTAACCCAGCTTCCCCATAAACATTATAAAAAGTTCCAGCTTTATAAATTTTAACTATTGTATCTTTCATTTATATTCACATCTCCAATATAGCTTTAGGTAATGCACGTATGCATCACCATCTATATTTTTTCTTTAGGCTAAGCCAAGGATAATCTTTGTCCTTTATCTCACACACAATAAGACCTTAATCTTACTATCACTGGAGTTTTTAAAGGTCTCGGCCGCACGACATTAGTGTTCGTACCAACATAGTTGTTGTTGACATTGCCCGGTGCATTCACATTGAACGCATTAACGCCGGAAGCACAAGCGCAATTTTTAACCTACAAGATTACCCTAAATATACCTACTTGCCTCGCACCGCAAGGGCGCGAAGACAAGTCTTGTTCTAATTTATTCCTACGCGGTAAGGATTAGTGGAAGTGCCTTCTCCCCCAGAAATTCGCGCGTCAGATGTAAGATAAAGGACCGGCCGCACGACAAGAGAGTTCGTACCAACATAGTAGTTGCTGACATAGCCCGGCGCAGTCACATCGAACGCATGAACGCCGGAAGCATCGGTCCTTTGGGTAATAAGCCATTCCCATAAGCCCATGTAAAGCCAATTTTCCTCTGATGCGGAACGATAGTCTGGTTTATCCGGATTGTCTTGATATGATCCTTGAGGAAAGCCATCATCAGCATTACCGCCAGCTATATACTGATAAGTTCCATTGTAAGGAACATTATCCCAAAAATCTGGATTGGCTCCATAAAGGTAATCTGATACATACATAAGGCCAATATGATTTTGATGGGTTGTTTGGTCGCTCATTTCTTTATCAAATACGGATTTTGCCTTAGTATTTGAGCTTGGACTACCACCAACTATTTCACCCCAAGAGCCACCTTTATAATGCCAATCATGATTATCAATTAGCTTTTGCCAGTCACCGCTAAATTTTCCGTAATAATTTTTATTTAAATGGACGGTATTAAGTAATGCTGTTGGCCAGTCAGCTGTAGTGTTAGTATCTCCAACTTTTTGCCATCTATATCTTGGAACTGACGTTAGCTTTCCTTTGTATCGATGGTGAAAGGCATCTTTTTCCTCATTATTATTACTAGTGTCATTTCCATAATGAATATTATAATAAGTTCCCACAGTTCCACCGGTTTCTTTTCCTAGCTGGGTTTCATCCGCATAATCCGCTTTAATTAATTTCACTTGATAAGTACCATCACTATCTTCATCAAATATCCCTATTATGCGGTATAAGTTTTCATATGGACAACTATCTGCATCGCTACCAAAACATACATAATTATTTACTATACTATTTGCTCCCGAATAGCGATATGATTTATCTGCCGCTTCTAAAGTGCTATAAGTTCCGACTCCATCATGATAGTACAAACCCTTTTCCCCATCAGCGGTATAAAGCGATTTTATATAATCTGCCATTGGCATTTGCTTAAAGTATATCGTACATCTATCGCTTTTATTAGAAGTTAGCATTACTGATTTAGTTACAGAGTCCCAACTTATCTCTGAATTATTATCACAAACGCCTTTATCAAATACATACATATCCGTAGGCCAAGTATTCTTGTCATATTTTTCATATTTACCGGCCTGATTTTGGATCATTATCGCTAGGCCCGAATTGCTACCTGCTGCGCTATCCTTTGCCTTAGATATTACTTTAGTACTCAAAAAAATAACGCCTAAAAAAGTTACCCCTAAAGCGATACATAACCCCCAAATTTTTTTACTACTTTTCATACTACAACCTTCCTAAAATAGAAGTTTTTTAAGTTCAAACGTATAAAATTATGCTAGTCTTCCATTTTAATATTGAGTACTACCTATACTCAATATTATTATAATTAATTCTTTGAGTATCGTCAATACTCAATTTAAAATTATTGGAATTATAAATGTTAATATCTAATAGAGGAAAAGTTATGAAGGTAAAAGCAAACGATTATGAAGCGAAAGACATCGTTAAATTTATTAGGCAGTGGACTGAATTAAACCAAAAAGATTTTGGGAAAACAATAAATAGAAGTCGTGATAGCATAAATAATATAGAAAATGGTCGTAACAGAATGTATCTAAATGACTTTATAAAAATGTGTAACACTCATAAAGTTCAAATATATATTGTTAAAGATGAGAAAAATAAAGACTAGCTCACAAGTAGCTAGTCTTTTCTCTTATAAAGAATTAATGCGGCTGCAACAACAACGATCAGTGAAGCAATAGGAACAATTAATAAAGCTAAATTCTTATTATCGGTTTTTATCTTTGAATCGGATGATAATTCATTACTTTCTAAAATCTTATTCTCATCTTTATCTTCTTTAGTAAGGTTATCTTCCGTCTTTTGGTTTTTTGAATCCTCTTTATTATCTTTATCGCTTGTTTTGTTTTCGTTATTAGGAGTTACGACATCAGTACTATTATCAATTTCTGCTTGATTATTAACACTTGGTTCTACAACAGGCTTTTCTTGAGGAGCTGGATCTGGTGTTACATTATCTTCTTTATTGTCGTTGTTATCGGAGTTTTGAATTTCAGGTTCTACAGGATTAGGTACTTTTTCTTCATCATTTTTTTGCTCTCTTTGGGCTGTATCTTTAACAACAGTAATCATCATTTCATAAGCTTCATGGTTAGCATCACCAGCATAAATTATTTTTAATTCATTAGCTCCATCTTTAAGACTTGCCCCAGCATTAGCCCAATTCCAGCCCATTGGAAGTTCAATATCAGCAAGACTTTGAGTTGTAGATGAAACTGATATCTTATCACTTGGAATTACTTCTGGTTTTAAAGCCTTTTTAATTTCAAATGAAGATATAACATCACCTTTATAAAGTCTTATACCCTTTACATTTACACTTGCAACTCCCGCATTAGTATTATTCTCATAATTATCAAGTTCATAATCTGTATTAATAGTTAGAGCATGACCAGTAACATCTTTTACAACAACATGAGGAGTAAGTGCCATTCCTGTATAATATACTTCATCAACATGGAATGTGTAATTATCATGTGTAATTTCTAATTGAGGATTTTCTTCAGAGTATAATGTGAAACTAATAACATAATCAGTAGTATTACCATGACTATCAGTTGTAGAATAGCCTACATGATATGTACCTATTCTATCCCATACTTTACCATCCCAATCAGTTAAACTACTATTTAGAACAAGTTCTAGCGCCTTACCTTCTTGATCATCTTCCTCATCAGTTACACTAAGTAAGTTTTTAAAATAATCATATCCTACATTTTCTTCATTATCGATATTAAATGTAAGTTTTGCATCCCCACTTAACTTAATAACAGGTTTACTACCATTTTCTCTTATAACCGTTATTTTAGCATTTACATTTTCATAGCATTCATAATCTTCGCCAAAGTATGATGCACTAACTTCAATTTTTTGACCTGGTATTAACTCTTTATCATAATCTTCCATACTCCAGAACCAACCTTCTGGTAAATATTCAGCAGCATATATCAAATGAGTTATATCTTTATCTACAATTATTTCTTTATCAGGCATTATGGCTGGATGATCAGCCTTGTCAATATCAAATTCAAAAGTTTTAGAGCCGCGGTATGCACCCATACCAGTTAAGATAATTTGGGCAGTACCCACTTTAACATTATTTTCATATTCAATTGTATAATCTTCATTTAGAACAAGTGGTTCATCAATATGTTTAACATAAACTTCAGGTGTTTTAGGATTTCCATCATATTTAAATCCACTTGTCATATAAGTAACTGTTAATTCCGAAACACTTATTCTGTTTGCAGTACTTTCAAATATATTAATCATGGCTGCCGAAGCAAAATCACCAGCAGAGCTAAGAGCTGTTAGCCTAATATATTTAGCTAAAGTTGGTTTTTCTAAAATATAAGTCTTTGTTGTTTTATCATTAGCCCATTCAATATCTTCAGTTATAGTAGTCCAACTTTCTCCATCAAGGCTTACTTCAAGTTTAGCTTTTAAGAAGCGACCATTTGAACCAGTATCTTGTCTTGGAACATACTCTATTTTAGATAGTTCAATAGGTTCTTCATCAGTTACTTCTATTTCAATCCATCTAGCCATATCAGCTTTACTCCATGCATTATGCCAGAAAGTATTGGCATTACCATCTATAACATTTTCAGCGGCCTCGGATTTAGAGTTAGCAGAAGATGCCTTTACTTTAAGTCTTGAAATAGAAACATACTTTTTAGTTCGATCATTTGAATCATTTTCAAAGGTAAACTCTACTTCATCACTAGGAAGGAAATGACCATGAGCACCATCACGAACAAATACAGTCTTAGTACCAGATAAGTCTGGCATTGAAGATGCAAACTTAGTCCAGCCTTTAGTAGATTCTTCAATTTTCCATTCCATAGAATCAGTTGTACCAATTACTTTATTTTCTAAATCATTAGGATATAGTTTACTAGGAGCACTACCCTTTTCAATATCAATTACCATAACACTTTTACTAGTTAAGGTTTTATCGCCATCTCCTAAAATATGAATAACTATATCATTATCAACATTTATTTCATCAAGTCTAGCACTTAAATCCGCAATATTGCCTTCGGTAACTTGTGTCCAATCAGCAATAACTTCTTTTGTACTAGCATTGTATGAATAATTTAGAGAATATTCAAATGGTTGAGGTGTAGCAAGTACAATCTTATTAGCATTTTCGCCATCAAATGAGAATGATATAGTTTCTTCTTGTTTACCTAGCAAGCTTTGAGCAACTTGTCTTACAGCTTGGCCTTGACGATACTCAGTACTATCATTTTTAACAGTTGAAAGTTTAGTTAATAGATTCTTATATGAGTTACTAACAACTATTTTATGAGAACCCTCTAGCTTATCCATAATAAGATTTAACATATCATTCATAGCTAAAGGATATTCTTCAAGATTAGCCATTATTTCATAGCTTAATTTATAATAATCCTCAGAAGTCAAACTATCATCATTTAGATAAGTTTGAATTAAACCATACCAACCATCTAAATTAAAGGTTTGAATAGCATTAACATTTTTCTTATTATCATTAATATTAGCCTCTCCAACGATATCGCGATAATAAGATCTTTGTTTCTTAACATCCTCTTCATACATATCTGCTATGAAGGTATATTCTAAAGATTTAATATAATTTTCAAAATCATCAAAAGCACTTTGAGCAAGAATTACATAACTACCATTAAAATATGTTGCATATTTATTTGTAGTACTACCCCAGTTAAGAGGAAGTCTTTCACCTTTTTCGGTTCCACTTGAATTAGCCCAGCCGCCAACATCATTACCAATTCCCCAGGTTGTTGTAAAGGTACCATCTTCATTTTTCGTTTTATTTTGAACCAAATATGCCGCGTGTGCCGGTTGTCTTGTTACGGCCGCTACCATACCATATGAGTTATTTAAATTTTCCCCTGTTTTAGATATGGCTCCACATACACCATCTTCTTCCCATATAATCCATAATCTTGGTTTAGTAGGTGTATTACTATCAACGCCCCATTTTTTAAGGCTATATTCTTTATCACAATTTAAACCTCTTTGATATCCTTGTGTAAATTTACTCTTAAGGTCCATTCCACAATAATTAGTATTTTCTTCATAATATTTAGGATCAGTATATCGCCAATCAAAGCTATCATCATACCAAATATATGTATATGGGTCCATCCCATTTCTTCCCTTATATTTAGTATTTTCAAGATTGCCACTGAACCAGTTAAGCCATGGAATTTCTTCATCACTTAAACGGGCATCAACAACCCAACGCATCTCTTCAATGGTAAGAGATTCAAAAATATCTTTTTTAAATGTTTGTTCATATTCTTCAGGTAAATTTTCATTCAAATATAGGTTTTTATAAACTTGATAACGCTTAACAGGATCGGCTTTTACAACAGCTCCATTTTCTCCTGTAGTCCATAAAGCTACTGTTCCTGAATGTGTTAATGATATAGACATCATCATTTTCAAGAAAGTCTCTTTTTGAGTATCATCATAATTATCAGAAGTCAAATCTTGAGCATAATTATGATAAAGATCAGATAATATATCAAATGAATTAACATAGTTTCCAAGAGGTTCTCCTCCGGTTATATAAGCATTTAAGTATTTATAATTATTAAATAGCCAATTAAGAGTTTCTACTTTATCTTCATCATCACTAGTAGCATAGGCTTGCATAATTTGATAGCCAACTCTATTAACTAATGTTCTTTGAAGAAGTTTTAACTCTAAATCTTCATTTTGAAGAATTTGTTCAGCACTATAATTTTTAAGTTCTGCATCATAAGTATCTAAATCTTTAATCCATGAAACTTCCGTTTCTGTTTTTGGTGAATAGCTTTCACTATTGTAAAGCATTGCATTTGCATAAACTGCATGATCTGATGAATTATTACCATTTATATCATCTGCAAAAAGCATTAAATAATTATAATCTTTAATTCTAAGTTTTACTTCTTTAGCTTCTGAAGTTCCTTTAAAAGTACTAGTTTCTAATAGTTTGGTATATGTATTACCATCTTCAGAACCAAAAATAGTAAATTGTACTCCATTACCATTTGAAGCTGCATAAGTGTCTACACCAAGATACGCTGTAAAAGTATCAAATCCATTAGCTACAAAATCAGTAATATTAAATACTAAAGTACTTTCAGCATGAGCAAATAAACCATTGATAAAATATTTTTGATTACCATTTACTTTTAATGAAATCAAATTACCAGGTTCATTTTGGTTTATCTTAAGGGCTCTGGCATCATTCCAACTACTGACTTTTGTTATCATCTTATCTGTATCCCAAAGATCGGTTAAATAGACATAATTCACATTATTAGGTACAGTATATTTAATAGCAGAAGCATTATTTTTAATTAAGCTACCTCTTTTATTTGCCATAATACAGACTGATGTTAAAATAGGTAAACAAAAAGCTATAACTGCAATTAAATATCCATATTTCTTTAATAATTTTTTCATAAGCCACACTCCATCTTATTACTATATGAAATAATCTATTTAATAATTAATTATCTTAATCTATTATAATTTTATCATATATGCGATGCTTTCATAATATTATGGAGTCATTCTACAACATTTTTACATCATTTATTAGCCATAAATATTAATAAAAAAATAGTCAAAAAAATCTAGTCAATACTAGATTCTTTTTAAACACTTTTTATTAGATAAGGGGTTTCTATGGTTCCGGAACCTTCAACTGTACTTGTTTTAATGTAAAACACTGGTCTAGTCATATGTGAATTTACTACACTGTTGTTATCAATTACACCATTCTTTAAAAACCAGGAGTTGTATTGATTGCCACCCTCCCAGTATCCTATTTGCGTAATAACGTGTTCATTAGAATTATCATAGTTAAGCCAGGCATTCGCACATTTAGGGTCTACAACTCCTCCGAGGTAATTACGGGCAGGCCCAAAATTACAATTGTACCCACCTTTATCAACCGAAAAATAATAATCATAAGAATATATTAGTCCTATCTTAGTCCTAATGATATCATTCCATATTCCGTTTCGTTCAATATAGCAAACTTCTTGGCCATAATTTGAATTAGTGCAAACAACCCCATTTTCCCCTTTTCTATTATTATCGACTTTTTCCTTCCAAGTGCTTTCCATTTGGCCCAATTCCATTTGAAAGGCATTTTTGCAATCCTCTACTCTAGGATGTACGCTTATTGCTCCATAAAGCCAATCATAATCAGCTATTTTTTCTAGCCAAGAATCACTTTGTAGGTAGTCATATTCCAAATTTTTTAAAAAATAAGCCCCCATTAATCCTTTATATAAATCTGTATCAGGCCAGTCCACTTTTTTAGACGCATCAGCATTATAGGGATATTGCCCCTTTAATGGAGTACTTTTAATAACTTTTATTAGGCCATCTGAAGTAATTCCAAGTATTCTATACATATATTTATCTTGAGCATCTAAGCATTCCTTTTGATCATAAGTCCCAAAACAAATATAATTATTATTTACTTCTTCCTTGCTTCCTTGAAAACGATACATACCGGCTTGATCTGCATTAAGATTTTGCGGATTACTTTTTATTATTTCCACGCCAGCACTTTTATTAAAATATATAGAACATTTATCATCTTCATTTATGGTGGCATTAATACTTCTAGTCTTTTCATTCCACGTAATAGTTCCACCATTTCTACATTTAGTTTGCGTATCATCAATTATATACCCATCGGAAGGCCAATCATTATTTTGACTTTTGCTGTATGACCCCTGGTCATTTTCTACCATGATACTAATGCTAGAATCTGATGAATTTTTACCTTCGCTGACATAAAACTTTCCAAGTCCACAAATAATAAATATCATTATTATAATTAATAAAAATATTAATATCCTTTTCAATATACTCACCATCGCTATCATTAATATCTTATTCAACTCAATTATAGACAAATTTTGTCTACGTGTCAATAGACAAAAGTTATCTATATTAGAATTGTTTTAGGTGAAATAATGAATCGATTAAAAGAACTTAGAGAAGATAAAGATCTTTTACAAAAAGAGATTGCCGCTGAAATTGGCATCTCTCAAAGAAACTATAGCTACTTCGAAACGGGCAAAACAATTCTTACTGAAGATATTTTGATAAAACTGGCTAATTTTTACAAGACAAATATTGATTATATTCTTTATAGAACCGATTATCGGAACCCTTTACCAAAATCAGTATATAATGAAAAAGATAATAAAAGCTAATTTTAAAATAAATATAAAATTGGCTTTTTTTAAGTATAGATATTGGTCATTCCTTGACTTTTTGGCCTAATATAATTATAATAGCTTACAAATTGGAGGTCGACTATGGATAACATTGAATTAAAAAATATGGATACTAAAGCATTAATAGAGCTTATGTCCATCTTAAAAGGTATGGATGATGCCTTAAAAGAGGAAGATAGTGAAACAGATGAATAAGAGAATAAGTGCTAAAATCGAAAAAGTAAAAAATGAACACCAAGAATTACTAGACATAGCAAAAAGCCAAATTACAGAAAATAATGAAGCATTTACTAATAATGCTGATGAAGTAATGGCAATGCTTAATTATGATGAGCAAAACATTAAGAAATATGAAGCAATTAAGCAAGCTCAAGATTTAATTACTTCTTTAACAGAACAAATACTTCATGCTCAAAGCGTTGAAGAAATCACTACTCTTCGTAAGAAAATTAATTACTATATCAATAAAATAAAAGCTGAATTAAAAAGCAGAAATGTTTCTGAAGAATATCTTAATACTTATTTAGGTAATGTTACTTCTTTAAGAAAATCAATTGCTTTATATATTAGATTCTTTAAAAGAGAAGATAATATTACTAAGATTAATCAAATGTCTGCGAACTTTGATAATCTTAGTAAAGAAGAGCTTACGGACTTTAAGAAATGCTTACAAAAAGAAGACCGTTATAATAAGAGAAATATAGATGCCTTTAATGCTGCTAATCAACAAGAAGAACAAAGTGTAACACCTACTCCCGAGACTCCTACTCCTGTCCCTGCTACTGAAGCTGAGGCTGAAGATATTGATCCTGAAGATGTTCAAGAAGAAGAAGCTGATGAGAAAAAACCTATGGGACTTGTCTTTGATCAAGAAGATGAAATTGAACCAGCACCTTTCATTGGCCACTTTGCTGAAGATTCTGAACCTATATTTGGCAGTGTAGATTCTCATGAACCTTATAACTTTGGAGAATTTACTGAAGGTTTTAGTGAATGTATTTCGCAAGATTATGATATCAAGTATATCTCGCAAGATACACCTTATGAAGAAACTAATGCTTTCTTCAGTAGTAAAGCAAGTAACTATAATACTATCTTTGAAGTTGTAGAACCAATTGAGTATAGCAAAGGTAATCCAGGAAGAAATACTATTATTTTCTTCCGTAATATTCCTCGCTATATCCATAATAAATTTGCTATAAGAGAAATGGAAAGAGAATTCTTCTACTATTATAGAGGTGGCGATTTTGCTGGATACATTGAATTTATGAAAAAGAAAAATTCAATTCAAGAAGCATTAAAAGCTATTTTCGAAGGTACATGTTTATTCTCTAGTGAAGATGAATTATTAAACGAACATGAAGATTGTGCTAAATGGATGCATGACTTCTGTGCTAGAGAAGAAATACCTATTTGGGTTAGAAAAAGATATACCTATCCACTTCCTGCAGAAAATTAATATACTCCCTTCGGGGAGTTTTATTTTGGCTTTTAATAGCAATAAAAAAGTGAGATAACCTCGCTCTTAAATCTTATTAAGTTTTCTTTGTTTGCCCGTATAATACAATAAACCAAAGCCAATAAGGGCCATTATAATTAAAATAGGAATAGAAATAAAACTACCTGTATTAGGATTTTCAATATTACTAGCAAGAGAATTTAAAAATTCAACATTAATATCTCCATCAACTACTCCTTTATCATTTTTAGCCGTCACTACATATTGACCATTTTCATTTTTCTCACTAACAGTATATTCAAGACCTGAAGGAAGATCAGTAGCAGTAATTGATTCATCTTTCTTTAAAGTAAAATTAGCAATACCATTTTCGAAAGTCAAATCACCAAATTTACCATTTATAGCAGAATCATGCAAATCTATCTCAAAATTAAATTCTGTATTAGCATCAATATCATTAGCTCGCTTAGTAACAGTTATACTACCAATAGTACCAATTTTTAAAATACCATTATTCATTATGGCACCACCACCGAAGATAGCATTAGTCTTATTTCCAGTTATATAAACTTGAGCTATTTCTTGGGCTTTAGAAATATCATCTTCACTTAAATTAGCTACGAAACCTAAACGTTGATTTTCTTGTAATACTTGCATACCAATTTTAAGATCACTACCATATAAAGCCTTCCAATTTTGTTTTCCGCCTCCTAAAGCAAAATCAGATAAGAATAAACGGATATCAGGACGGAAAGGTAATTTAGATGTATTAGGAATGTAAATTATATCTGCTCCACCATTGTCAACATTATTATAAATTGCAGCTCCACTAGTAATGTATATTTGAGCTGAAGCATTAGGACATAATCCAATACCACCAGCAAAGTATCCTGCATCTTGCTCTCTATCCGTTATAAATTTAGTTTGGCTAATACTATTGCCAGTAATAATCGCATTTGATAAGTTCAATGTACAATCTTCCCCAATATATATCGCTCCACCTGAGAATTCTTTATCACTAATATATTCAGGATCATCATATACATCTTCTGCGGTATTTTCATTAGATGTTATCTTACCTTTTAAGATAGTTAAAGTTGGAGCTCCTACATCACTACGGAAAACACATATAGCTCCAGCATTAACAGTTGCGATATTTTTGGAAATAGTTCCACCTTGCATTATTAAGTTAGCGGTATCAAAAAGATATATAGCACCACCATATGGAGCGACATTTTCCGAGAAAGAAACTTCATCATTAATCGTAACTTTAGAATTACCATGGATAAACATAGCTCCGCCTCGAACATTATTATAGCCTGAGTCTTCACTTAATTTACCATTTGCTTTATTTTTAGTAAAAGAGGCATTCTTTTCTAATGAAAGAACAGTATCATAAAGCCAAACGCCGCCACCATCACCACCAGTTGTTTCATTTTGAGTTATAACTGTATTTTCACCTATTTTAGCTTTACTATTATTAAGCCATATACCAGCACCTTTTGTGGCCTTATTAGCATCGATTGTCACACCATTAATAGTAACGTTTTCACAGTTTTCAATCCAAAGTCCTCCACCATCAGAGGCTTTGTTATTATTAATTGTTCCACCACTGATATTTAAAACAGCTTCTTTAATTTTAATAGCTCCACCAGCATCAGTACCAGCATCATTATTCTTAATAACAATATTACCACTTATATTAAGTTCACTACCTTGAACTGCATTAATGGCGCCACCACCATAACTCTTTGCCTTATTATCAGATATTTCGCCACCACTTAAATTAACAATCGATTTATTATCACCTGTAGTTTCTATATAAATAGCACCACCATATCCAGCAACATTGCCAGAAATCTTTCCTCCTGTCATATTAAGAGTACCATTTGTAATAACAATTGTTCCAGTCCAAGTTGTTTCATTATTTTGAAGGACAGTTCCCTCTTTAATATTTAATGTACTGTTTTCAACCCTAATAAGTTGATTATCAGCTTCATACTCTAGCTTCTTTGTTTCTTTTTCACCATCTAAAGTAATATTTTCTAAAGTAACAGTACTATTGCCAGAGATATTAATCATTCTTCCGACATAATTATTTCTAGTAATTTTGTGATTTTCACTATTAGATTTTAAAGTAATGTTTTTGCCATTAGCTATTTCTAAAGGTCCACTTAAAGTTATATTACTTGTAATAATGATAGTTCCATTATCCTCTATTTTTTCTAAAGCAGTTTTTAAATCATAAGGACTATCAGAAGTTCCTGTAGCAGATCCATTTCCATTTTGGCCTGCATATAGCTCATTAGCTTTAACATTATAAATTACGCAAAATTGAAGCAAGAAAATAACTAAGTAAGTTAAAACCTTATTTAAATTATTCTTCATAATAATTAGCCTCCGTCTATTATTTATATGATACCACATTTTTCATTTATTTTGCTAATTACAACTACGTTTTGCTCTATTTTTACGTTACAATAACAATTATATTTAAAAAAAGACTGAGCTCACTCAGTCTTAATTTCTTATTATTTTGCTTGTTTTTCGCAAATAGCCATTCACACCGCGCTCAAGTTCTGCAATCGACATTTAAGCATAATCTTCATAAATAAAAATTGACTCAGGGCTTCATAAGTTTCCTGAGTACTAATTAATATAGGTATATCTATTATCAATCAAATATTTATTTAATATTACCTATCTCTTCCCTATTCAAAAGTATTGTGCAATTATTCAGTAATAAAGAAAAGAATCGACTTAGTTAGATCTGAGTAATTTTCAAAATTCTTTATTTTAAAAGAATTCAAAAGAGCTAATACCCATGTTTCATCCTCAAAAAGGACTTTATCAAAAGATGACCATATTGGTATATATTCTATTGCCACACTATCAAATCCATATGTATGTATTAAATCGCAATCATAATAAAGCCATGTAGCCCTAGAGTCAGTTTCAAGATAGTAAAAATCGTCATCTGTCAAAATACCATTAACAAAATTGTTAGGACTTTCTTCATAATTATAAATAAGCTTTATTTTAGTATTATCAGTCAAACATTTTTTAAAATCATCAAACTCATCGGATAATAAGAAATTAGTATTAAATCCTGTTACTTTAGTAAATTCTTGTAATGCCTTATAGATTTCTTCTTTAGTAATATTTTTTAAATAAAAAGTATTTTCATTGGCATCTTCTATATGATTATATAAATCTAAGCTAACGCATTTAGATAGCTTTTTATATAGTTTTTGTAACTTACTTCTATCAAAATCTTCGTTTGACTCATAAATTCTAATGCATACTGGTATTCCTGCAACTAAAAGTCTACCCACTATTAAACCCCCTTTCCCCCAAAATTAATATAATGTTTTAGGTTTTCCAAATTATTCCTAATCATTACAATTTATATATAACATAGTCAAAATCTTAAGTCAACGTAAATTTTATTTATCAGTTAACAAATTTTATAAATTGTGCTGTCCAATGCACTAACATAATACTTTCAGATGTACAATGATATATCTTCATCATTATCAACTCCATGAAAAATATTATAAAGCAAAAGAAAACTCCACCTTACGATGAAGTTATTCCTTATTTTCAACCAGGATTATTTATTAGTCGCACCACCTGGAAGCGAAAAACATTGTCGACCGGGATTATTTATTACTCGCTAGCCACCCGGAAGCGAGAAACATTTACACACTTTCTCAAGTGCAATTTAAATATACTATATTTTTTTGAACATGTCATCTATAAATTTCAATTTGTTCATTAATGCTTACATAAAAAGACTGAGTTCACTCAGTCTTAATTTCTTATTATTTTGCTTGTTTTTCGCGTATAGCCGCTTATAATGCAATATTATTTTGAATGAATAAGATTAAATTTATAAAATATTATTATTAAACAACTTAATTTCAATTTACCTTATTTCTTCTAACATTTTTTCTTTTAATTTATCTATATCAGTAAAGAATAAATCTGTCCCTCTCTTTTTTAAACCTACCATATTTTTAAACAACCTTTTAATTTCATTTTGTAAATCGGTTGGAACTTTTAATGGTATTCCATTGATAGTATGAACATGGTCTATATATTTTTCTAATGTTGGAAAAGCATTTTGTAATAATATAGCAACATTTTCATTGGCGATTTTTCTGATAATTATAGTATTGCAAAAACCATACTTTTCGACTTTTTTATCAATAATCTTTTGATACTTATCAACTTTAGAGCTAATCGGAATAAACCATAAAATGTCTTTATCTTTAATTGTAAAGTAAGTAGGCCTCTTCTTTCCTCTTTCATGATTTTGCATTAAATTTTCATCATTAACGACATCAAAATATTTATCTTTGATGTGATATAAATAACCTGTTTTTATCTTCATTGTCATCAACTCCATAAAAAGTTTATCATAAATCAAAAGAAAACTCCATCATCTGATGAAGTTATTCCTCATTTTCAACCAGGATCATTTATTAGTCGCACCACCTGGAAGCGAAAAACATTGTCGCCTGGAATCATTTATTACTCGCACCATCCAGAAGCGAAAAACATTTACACACCTTCTCAAGTGCAATTTAAATATACTATATTTTTATGAAAATGTCAAATAGTATACATTAATATTATATTCAAAAATCTAATTCTTTATTATGTTTAAAAAAAGACTGAGCTCACTCAGTCTTAATTTCTTATTATTTTGCTTGTTTTTCGCGAATAGCCGCTTGCGCTGCCGAAATTCGTGCGATAGGAACTCTGAACGGAGAGCATGAAACATAGTTTAGTCCTACTCTATGACAGAATTCTACGCTTGTAGGTTCTCCACCATGCTCGCCACAAATACCAAGTTTAATGTTAGGTCTTGTCTTACGGCCAAGTTCAGCAGCCATTTGAACAAGTTTACCAACACCTTCTTGATCAAGTTTAGCAAATGGATCAGATTCATAAATCTTGTTTTCATAATATGAACCTAAGAACTTACCAGCATCATCTCTTGAGAAGCCAAATGTCATTTGTGTTAAATCATTTGTACCAAATGAGAAGAATTCAGCTTCTTCAGCAATCTTATCGGCAGTTAAAGCTGCTCTTGGAATTTCAATCATAGTACCAATATGGTATTCCATATTACTATTCTTTTCTTTCTTAACTTGTTCTGCCGTTTCAACTACAACATCTTTAACAAATTTTAATTCTTTAACTTCTCCTACTAAAGGTATCATAATTTCAGGAGTAATATCAAATCCTTCTTCTTCAGATACTTCAATAGCAGCTTCCATTAAAGCACGAGTTTGCATTCTAGCAATTTCAGGATAAGTTACTGCCAAACGGCAACCTCTGTGACCCATCATTGGGTTAAATTCATGTAATTCATCACATTTTTGTTTTAAGTGTTCAACAGATACACCCATATCTTTAGCTAAAGCTTCAATATCTTTTTCTTCTTTAGGTAAGAATTCATGTAGAGGTGGGTCTAAATAACGAACTGTCATTGGAAGACCATTTAACACTTTGTACATAGCCTTAAAGTCACCTTTTTGGAATGGTATTAATTCATTTAAAGCTTCTTCTCTAGCTTCAGGAGTATCTGATAAAATCATCTTACGGATGGCAGGAATTCTTTCTTCTTCAAAGAACATATGCTCAGTACGACATAGACCAATACCTTCAGCTCCAAGTTCGACAGCTTTCTTAGTATCTCTTGGATTATCAGCATTAGTTCTAACTCTTAATTTACGATATTTATCAGCCCAAGCCATAACTCTACCAAATTCACCCGCAATAGTAGCATCGACAGTAGGTATTTCACCATCATAGATATTACCTGTAGTTCCATCGATAGAAATTACATCGCCTTCATGATAAGTTTTACCTGCTAAAGTAAATTCTTTCTTAGCTTCGTTCATAGCAATATCGCCACAACCAGAAACGCAGCAAGAACCCATACCACGTGCTACAACAGCAGCATGGCTAGTCATACCACCACGAACCGTTAAAATACCTTGGCTAGCTTTCATACCAGAAATATCTTCAGGTGAAGTTTCAAGACGAACAAGAATAACTTTCTCGCCTTTTCCTCCAAGTCCTTCTTTCTCAGCATCTTCAGCAGTAAAGACAATCTTACCACATGCAGCTCCAGGAGATGCTCCTAAGCCTTTACCAATTGGAGTAGCTTCCTTTAGGGCCTTAGCATCAAATTGAGGGTGAAGTAAAGTATCTAGGTTTCTAGGTTCAATCATAAGTAGAGCTTCCTCTTCAGTCTTCATACCTTCATCAACTAAGTCACAAGCAATCTTTAAAGCTGCTTGAGCAGTTCTCTTACCATTTCTTGTTTGAAGCATATAAAGTTTACCATGTTCAACAGTAAATTCCATATCTTGCATATCTTTATAATGTTCTTCCAAAGTAGCACATACTTCTTTAAATTGTTTAAA
>CANPXU010000010.1 GCA_947586825.1 uncultured Bacilli bacterium
TAGTTGGTAAAAACGGAGGGTGGTCGATTTGCACTCCAAAACTTTTGATGGGAGTTCGATTCTCTCCGCCCCTGCCATGAATTTTAAGGCTTTAGACCTTTAGACATACATAGAATTGATAGAAATATCAGTTCTTTTTTAATATATAATTTGATTATTAACGATTTTCTTTTACTATTATTGTATCTTTATCTTTAAAGATGTGATTTTGTGGAATTACTCCTCTTACATTTGAAAGAGGGTAGATAGTGCAGTTAGGACCTACAATATTTCCAGGATTCAATACACTTTGGCAACCAATTTCAGTATTATCTCCTAAAAATGAACCGACTTTTCGTAAATGAGTTTCGATTTTAGGATTCGTAGCAATAGTCACATCTTTTTTATCGCCCTTAACATTTGCTAAAATAACACCTGCTCCTAAGTGAACATAATTTCCTAATACAGAATCTCCAACATAATTAAAGTGAGGAATTTGACAATTATCAAAAATAATGGCATTTTTTAATTCACAACTATTACCGATAACACAATTTTTCCCAACAATGACATTTTCTCTGATGAAGCAGTTATGTCTTAGTTCAGCTCCTGCATCAATAATACAAGGACCATGAATTTCAGAGCTTTCAGCAACTTTAGCACTTTGATGAATCCAAATATTTTCACTTTTTTGAATATATTCATTAGATAAATTTTTGCCAATTTCAACAATTATATCTTTTATTTTAGGTAATATTTCATATGGATAAGTTAATTCTTGAAAATAAGGCCACGCAATAGATTTATGGGCAATAAATAGTTCTTCTATCATTATTTAGTTCCTTTCAGTATCTTGATTATAGCATATTCTAGGATAAAGGTGATTTAAGTTATATTTTAAATTGCATAAATATACTTGCTTTGATAAAATAATCGTCATATATACGGAGGCTAACATGTCTAATTTTATTAAAAGTGATAATGATTTAATAATGTTAAAAGAATTTGCTGATCGTTTAAGAAATGAAGGATGCGATTACTGCTTTTTAAGAGATTTTTTAGAAACCTTTATAATTAAAGCTCCATTAGGAGGATTATTAACTAATTATTTATTTGATTCGACGGCTTTAGATGCTGGTTATAGTATGGTCACTAATACATTAGCATTTGAAATAGAGGGGTTATTGCAAGCTGCCAGTAATGATGCATCATTGATATTAAACGATTATCATTTCAAGGAAAATAATATAAGTGATACTGAGTGTTATACAGTTCTATTAATTTTATTTCATGAATTAGAACATTCTTTTCAAGGCCTTGTTTGTCGAGATTTAGCTAAAACTCCGAGTGTTATGCTAAATAGTTGCTATCAACAACAATATGATTTAATGCTTAAGGTAACCCAAAGACATAACTTTTATGACCGCTTCCGTTATGCTTTGTATATGACTTTTGTTTTTAATGCTAGTCCAAGTATATTTGAACGAAATGCTAATATTGAAGCCTACAATGCTCTTTTAAAATTAGCTAGTCTAGAGGGCAATGATGAAATGGTTCACTTCTTAGAGGATGCTCGATTAGTTAGAGCTCTTTTCGGTTATACTCTTTCAAGAACTGGTTCTTTAGTGACTACTTCAAGGTTTCTACTTTCTTCCTTATTTTTAGATGGGAAAGAAGAAAAGCATACTTTGTCTTTTGAAGAAAAGGTTCGTTATGGATTGCCTTTAACCCGCTTAGAACATGATATGTTAATGCAAATTCCAGAGAGCGGAGCAGAAAATGATTATCCTCATGCAAGAAGATTAATAGAAAATATACAAAGTAATAGATAAAAGTAGTTCTTTTTAGTATAATGCAACTAAATTTATACATAAAACAACTAAAAATTGGTGTTATGCTACCAGTAGAAAATTATAAAATGCTAATGAAAGAAGGAATTTTATGAATAATCAGTTTGCTAAAAATTTAAAAATTATTAGAAAGGAACATAATCTTTCTCAAGAACAGTTAGCAGAAGAACTTGAAGTATCCAGACAAGCTATATCCAAATGGGAATCATCATCAGCATATCCTGAAATGGATAAGATAATAGCTTTATGTGAAAAATTTGATTTAAATATTGATGATCTCCTTCATAGAGATATTAAGGAAGCGCAAAAAGAAGCTGAAAGCAAAAAATCTATAAATAAAGGAATGAATGATTTTTTAAACTTTATTACAGATACTATTAATTTATTTAGTAGTATGAATGCTAAAAGTAAAATTAAGTGTTTGCTTGAGCAAATAGCAATTATTGGAGTTTTAGTTTTGCTATCTTGTATTATAGTACCTATGGGAAACATGATATTTTTACAATTGTTTGAAGCATTGCCATTTAAAATATTAAATCCAATCGTAAGTTTGTTAACAACAGCAGTAACACTTTTTTGTATAATCATGTCACTTATAATTTTAATCCATATCTTTAAAGCAAGATATTTAGACTATTTTGAAAAAGCTAAAAATAATAATGATAATAAGTTGATTAACTTTAAAGAGGGCGATATTGATTGTAAGCAAAATGATGAAAAAATTATAATTCGTGATCCTAAACATAGTGAATATAATTTTTTTGGAGATTTATTTAAAGTTATATCTATAATTATTAAATTCTTTGTTTTGATTTTTACCCTTTTCGTGGCCTTCATTCTAGTTTTATTATTAATTAGTATGGTTCTATCATTCTTAGTATATAAATCCGGCCTTTTCTTTGTTGGCTTATTAGTTTCAATACTATCATTAAGCTTTATTATGGCTATTATATTATTAATTAGTCTAAATTTTATATTTGGTCGTAAAAATGAGCAAAGAAAAATTGTTTATAGCTTTATTGCTTGTATTGTAACCTTAGGTTTAGGTATTGGTCTTGCCTTTATAGGAACTCTTAACTTCAGATTTTTAAAAACCAATGAAAATATGCTTAAACAAGAAACTAAAGAATTTGCAATGACTGATAATCTTTTCTTTGAACTTTCCTCTGATGATGTTACTTATGTTGAATCGGAAATTGACAATATAAAAGTTGAATATAAAATAAATAGATATGCTAAAGCTATTGTTTATGCTCCAGAAGATAATCAAGGAATTACTATCTTTGCACAGTGCTCCGATCCTATTAAACTTATAAAAGAAGTTTTAAATAATATTAATAATAAAAGAATTAGGCCTATTAATTTTGAAATAAGTGATATTACTATCTATGCCTCTAAAGAAAATATTGAAAAAATTAAAAATAACTTTATTGATTATTATAAAAATTTTAATAATTATGAAGATACTATCAACTACTATATGGACTTAGTTAACAGTTTAGAAAATCAAAATTATGAGTATGAGCTAAAGATTGATGAACTTAATGAACAAATTGAACAATATAAAAATGCTTTGAAGGTAAATGGATTAGAGTAGGCTAGATTGAATATTTTAAAATTTATAGTATAATAGCCCTTACTTGGGAGTTATATGAAATTATCGAATTTTAGTTATTCATCTATAATTTTTTCTAGTAATAGTGATAAAGAAAAAATTGTTTTTGATACCCATTATCCAAGGGTTGAAAAACCCTGCGATTATGGAATTGTTTTTGGTGGAGTTTCAATGATTCCTTATCGTACAAATGTAGCTTTAGATTTATATCAAAGGGAGTTAGTAGATAAACTTGTTCTTACAGGTGGAGTCGGTTTATTTAACAAAGATAGGCAAGTTCCTGAAGCATATAAAATGTATGAATTCTTTAAAGCTATGGGCGTGCTCGATAGTGATTTGATAATGGAATCTCATTCAAGAAATACTTCAGAAAATGTTAAATTTTTACTAGAAATGCTAGAACAAGAAAATGGCCTTGATAATAAAAGTTTCGCAGTTATAACTTCTGACTTTCATGTAAGAAGATGCATAGGCGCCTTAAGAAGTGCTATAAATATCCCAATAGAGGTATATGCTTCTGCTGCTAAGGACGGAGTTACCGACTTAGAACATTGGCATTCAAACCACTATGGTAGACGTATGATTTTAACAGAAGCTCTTTTACTTTTACATTACGCTAAACTTGGCCTTATTAGTAACCTTGAAATACCTGATTTATCTCGCATACGAAAAAGATAGAAAAAATGTAAATTATTGCTATGCCTCGCCCAATAAACATTGAAAAAGTGTTTTGCTTATGTTAGTATGATACTAGATAAAATAGAGAGGAGCATATAAAATGTCAGATAGCGATATTGCAAGATTAAGAGAAATGTGCGCTGATTTTAAAAAATGGCGTGACTTAGAAACAGATGGAAACGGAAATAACTTGCATGATATTAAAAGTTCTTTTGATTATGTAAGAAATTCTTTAGAAACATACGAAATTTCATCAACAAAATTTGGTAGTAGCTTATCTGCCAAAGCTGAAGCTGCAGGTAATGTATTAAGCGAATTATGGTTAATATTTCAAAACTTAGAAAATGCTGTAACATTATTCTGCGATGAACAAGCAAGAAATAATGGTCAAGGTAATTAATTTTAAGAAAGGAAAGTGATATTATGGCAGCATCAAGAACTCCTGGAGCTACTATTCCAGAAGAATTACAAAGAGAAGCAGATAGAATTCAAGAACAATTTTCTCAATTACAAATAATATTAAATAATGCCGCTAGTCATTTAGCAGAAATGAGCACTATGATGCAACCTTACGATACTACTTTAGCAGGCAAGATGGATGAGTTAAACCAAATAATCTCAGATTATGTGCCAAAAGCTAAAAATATTTATGATGATGTATCAGATAGCTTATCAGCATATGCAGCAAATTTATCTTCTAGCTTAGAAAATTTAACAGGTGGAATTGATAAATTAAGATCTTCTGTTGATAACTTGGCGTAGATATTTTTTAAAGTTTTTAAGACAAGGCTATGTTTAAACATAGTTTTTTTGTTGTATAATCAATGCAAAATATATTATAATTATCTTAGAAATGAGGCTTTTTAAGATGCAATTTGAACCATATGAAATTGAAAAATTAACTGAAGAAATTGTGAATTTGAGTAAATTATTAACAGATGATACTACATATGAGCTCAATACCTCTTGTCAAAAATTAAACACCATAATTAATAATTTAAATATTAAAATTGATGTTGAAGAAAATTTTAGTAATTTAAAAAGTGCTATAAGTGATATTCAAAGTGATACTATTACAGCTTTAGACAATGTTAAAAATGATTTAGTATCTGGTAGTGGGGGAAATTAATCATGAATATGGTAGAGTTTAAAAATTGTGCTATATCAGTAAAAACAAATGGTCAATTATTAATTAATAAATATAAAAGTATTATCTTAATTCTTACAAATATTTATAATATTATCCAAAATAAACAACTTGCGAATGCTAAATATATTAGTGATTTAATCGAAAGATATAATGCATTAATAGAAACAATAACTACTAATTGTATAGAGCTTTCAGATAGAGTTGTTAAGTATGCTGATAACTTCTCTAACAATTTAGAAGAATTTGCCTCTCGTATTAATGAATTGCTAAGAAATATAGATAGTCAATCAGTTAAACAAAATATTGAAACATTAGATATTGAATCTTTATAAATTACTGACTTTATGTCAGTTTTTTAATACAAATATATAGAGCTTTAATTTAAGTATACAATTCTTTAAAACGGGCATACTAATAACATCAATATAAAATAATATTGGTAAAGCAAAATAATTAATATTTTGCAAAAATTTTAAAGAAAGGAGTAAGGACATGAAAAACTTGAAAACTGTATTATATTTAGTTGTAATAGCAGTTGTATCTTTATTTATGACTTTAAATGTAAGTGCTGCGGAAACTGTTAAAATAAGAGTAATTGATGAATTGACTGGAGCAGATTTTAGTTATCAAGTAAAATCAGGTCAATCTTTAAATGAACTTAAAGAGCAAAGCTTTGCAAGCAAACTAAAAGAAGTTATAGATAATGTAGATGATAATTATATTACTTTTATTAATGTAGCTACCGGTAAAGAAATAGATTTAAATGAAAAAATATATTCTGACTTAACGATTAAAGCGGTTAGTAAAAGTGATACTGTTGATATAACAATTGCTAATACTGGTAATACGTTTAAAAATCTTGAGGCCGGAATAACTATCAATAAATTAAAAGATTTATCTTATGGTAGTCAAGTAAAGAATCTAATTAACGATAAAGACAAGGAATTTGCTATGTTTATAAATGTTAAAACAGGCGAAGAGATAGATCTTGACGAACCAATCTATGTTAATACGACTATAAAGGCTATCTACTATATTACTGTTAATATTGATAAGGTAGATCATAAGGTATTAGAAAATACCAAATTAGCAGATTTATATCAATATGCTGCTAAAAAAGATGGTTATGAATTTGTAGGCTTTGTTGATGCTGAGGGAAATACTGCTACAGATGCTGATGTGGTTGATAAAGCAATTCTTACATCAACTTATAAAAAAATCGAACAAGAAGAAGTACCTAATACTTACGATAAAGGGTTAACTTATATAAGTGTAGCATTAATAAGTTTACTAGGTATGTCATATTGTTATAAATTTATTAAAAGATTTAATTAGTTAAATAATATAATGATAGTTTTAAACAGACTATCATTTTTTGTTGTATATAACATATAAATAATTTAAAATAGTAATAAAATTATTTGTAATGGAAGGAAATGCCATATGGATTATAGTGCTTTAATAAATAAAGAACATAGGCTAAATAGTTCTTATGTGCCAAATGATTTGGTTATCACGGACAATAATGAAAATAATTTTCATAATTATAAAGATCCTACACTAAAGCCAATGATAAGTGCATCTATTTTACCTTATTTTCTTATGATGCAAGCTGCTGCTCTAAAAGAAGGATTTCATATTATAATTGATAGTGGCTATCGTTCTTATGATTATCAACAAGTAATATGGGATAAAAATGTAGAGGAAAAAGGTATTGAATATACTAAAAGATATGTTATGACTCCGGGAGCTAGTGAGCACCAAAGTGGAATCGCATTTGATATCGCATATATAAGAAATGGATCATATACAGATGATGTTACAGGTGATGATCCCGAGTATGCTTGGCTAATGAATAATGCTCATTTATATGGTTTTATTTTGAGATATCCAAAAGATAAAGAGGATATAACTGGTATTAATTTTGAACCATGGCATTTTCGATTTGTTGGTGTAGAGCTAGCAACATACCTACATGAAAATAATATCTCTTTAGAAGAATTCCATGCTCGTAAAAATGAGGAAGATCCAAATCATAATAGATAAAATGAAAACTTGGCCGATATTTGACCAAGTCTTTTTTATTCATTAGCTTTTCTTAAGGCTTCTTCATAGTATTGCTCATTGCCTTTTAGCCGTTCATCATTAGGGTTTAGTTCCATAGCTTTTTTATTGTATGTAACAGCCTGTTTATATTTGCCTAAAGTGTAAGAATTGATAGCATATAAATCATAAGGGTAACTATCCCAAGCGAATTCTTCGTTTAGATAAGAAACGCTTTTTTCTTTTATTGCGAATGCTTTATCAAGCTCCTCTAAAACCTTTTTGGGTTCATTTAATTCGTTGTATAATCCTGCAAGTTCAATATAGCTTTCTCTTAAATATGGTGCTTCGTTTTCTGCTTTTTCAAACCACATTATTGCTTCTTCATCAAAACCTAATCTATGATAGCATCTTGCCATATACCTCATTGAAGCACATCTTTCATCTTTCCATGTGGCTCTAGGAAGCTTTAGATGCTTATGTAACATTTTGATAGCATCAAAGTTACGATTATAATACATATATTCTCTTCCTAAATAGTGGACATTTCGATCATCTTCAGGATCTTCTTCAACACTAAGTTCTAATAAAGGAAGATATGAGCTTCGGCTTTTACTTGAATCAGGGTGATGGTTAAGAACAACACCTTCTATTAACTGATATGATTCATTAATTTCAGGAGTAAGTACTTCATGAACTGGATGAGTCCAATGATATCCTTTGATATGAATCTTATCTAAATAAAATGTTGTGGCAGGAGTAATACCGTCCTCTTTAAAAGACCAATTATATAAATACTTAACTCTTGTCGTGCCTTTTTGAAAATTATCTTCGATTAATTTTCGCCAGCCTTCATTAAATACCTCATCTAAATCTGTACATACATATAAATCTGTATCGTCAGGTACTAATTTTAAAGACTCATTGCGAGCCTTATCAAATCGCCAAGGGCTGATAACCTTTGTTTCTACATGTACTCCTAAGTCTTTTAATTTTTTTACAGTATCATCACTGGATCCAGTATCCAAGACGTATATTTCATCGGCTTCTTTCATGCTGTTATACCATCTTTCAACATGTTTACTTTCATTTTTGGTAATTGCATAAACACATATTTTCATAAAACACCTCTTTTTATATTTTTATGATTTTATCTTCATACATAGACTATTTAAATATTAATAAATTTAATTTCGGAATACATTACAATGGAGGTAATATGAACAATAACATACAAAGAGCTAGAGCTTACATAAATAAGTATAATCCTGATGGAACATCTTGTTGTTGCTGTTATGGTCCAATCGGTCCTACAGGTCCAACTGGCCCTGCAGGTGGTCCGACCGGCCCAACAGGAGCTACAGGTGCAACAGGTCCAACTGGTCCTACAGGCTTAACAGGTCCTACAGGTCCAACTGGTGCTACAGGAGCTACGGGTTCTACAGGAGCCACAGGTGCAACCGGCCCTATTGGCTTAACGGGTCTTACTGGTGCAACAGGTCCAACAGGAGCTACGGGTCCGACTGGTGCAACAGGCCCAACCGGTCCAATTGGCTTAACGGGTCTTACTGGTGCAACCGGGGCAACAGGTCCAACTGGAGCGACTGGTACAACCCCAACATTTGCTATAGGAACGGTAGAAACAGGAGCTCCAGGCACTGATGCTTCAGTTACTATTCGTCAGGTTTAACGAAAGGAGTCAAAATGAATAACGAAATTAACTATGTTCTAGATTTCATTATACCACAAGGTCCAACTGGTCCTCAAGGTGAAACAGGCTTAACTGGGCCAACAGGTGCTACAGGAGCAACTGGCCCAACGGGAGCAACCGGTCCTACAGGAGCTACAGGACCAACAGGTGCTACAGGTCCTATTGGTGTTACAGGTCCAACCGGAGCTACTGGACCTACAGGCTTAACCGGTCCAACAGGCTTAACCGGTCCAACAGGTCCTACGGGTGCTACAGGACCAACGGGTGAAACGGGGCCTCAAGGCGAAGTGGGTGCAACTGGTCCTCAAGGAGAAACAGGAGCCACAGGCCCAGCTCCTACCATAACAATTGGTACAGTTGAAACAACCGATCCTGGTACACAAGCAACTGCCACTATATCTGGTACAGATGGAAATTATACACTGGACTTCACTATACCTCAAGGAGCTACAGGTCCTCAGGGTGAAACTGGTGCTGAAGGAGCACAAGGAGTAGCAGGTCAGGATGGTGAGACACCAACTTTAGCAATAGGTACCGTATCCACAGGAGCACCTGGTAGTGATGCTGAAGCTACTATTACTGGTACTGCTCCAAATTATGTACTTAATTTAACTATTCCTCAAGGTCCAACAGGTCCAGCAGCTGCCTAGTTTATAAGGTTTGCCACTATGGCAAATCTTTTTATGTTATACTATAATTGAAAAGGTAAAGATTATAATGAATAAAAAAGTAAAAATAATACTAATTGTTATAGGTGCAATATTTCTTTTACTAGCTTTAGATTCTTGCCAAGCTTTATTATTAGGAAGAAGCCCAATTATTAGATATCATTATATAATAAATGGTAGTAGTGATGTTAAAGTAATAGATAAAGGCTTACTTGTAGATACTTATTACTGTAATAATGGAAATGTTATATCGGTATTCAAAGGATTTAGCTATTCTTGTATAACGGATAAACCTAGTTATAAAATTGAAGATACCTCTTTAAAAGATAAAGATTTTGCTTGTTCTTTGGCTTTGGAGGAAATATATAGTGATGAAAATAATACTTATTATTTACCTTGCGTAAAAAGCAGTAAGATTATAGTTACTTATAAGGATGGAACTAAAGAAAATATTAAGGATGCTTTGACAAAAGGCAATATTGCTATTACAGATTTAAATAAATTTAATATAAAATACTTAATAAAATAATATAATGATAACATGAGAAAATAGCAAAAACTTGACAAAATAGAAAAAAGGGGTAAAATAAGACCTCGTAAAAAGGGCAAGTTGAATATGTGATTAAAAGAAGTACGAGATCACACGTGTCTGATTTAGTACTTTTTTTATGACAATATAAAGGAGGTCCCTTATGAGTAATGTAGAAAATATAGAATTAGATTGTTCAAATTTTGTATTTGCAAATGGCTTTGCAAATTTTTCACCATACATAATTTCCGAAAGAAATCTGTACGCTAACTATAAAGCTCATAAAAACCCACATTCTATGAATCAAACTGAGAAACATATGCAAGTTTTAGAGCTGCTTGAAAGATTGGGGTTTCCTATGGCCGAAGTAGGCACTTATTATTATAAAGATTTAATAATAAAAATAATTACTTTATTGGACGATGATTTAGCTTCTGAAGACCAAATTGCCGATTTATTAGAACAACCTTATTCTCAATTATATTTTGATGTAGCAAGAAATGAACTAGATGTGGGTATTAAATCATTTAATGAGTATGTCCTTTTTGCTTTTGATGGTATTGATATAGAGAAAGCTGATTCAGAACTTTTACAAAGAGTTGTGGAAAAAATGGATAGTGCTATTTCAAATAGACAACTACCACTGATACTAGCTCAAGAGTTTAGGCTTTCTATTGATGATTCTTCTAGAGCTTTAGCACTTCCTATAGCTAACTAAATCAGAGCAATTTTTTAAATATAAAATTGCTTTTTGTTTGGCATTTTTCTATAATTATATTGGTGATAGTATGATAGTATTTTATGATTTTGATGGAACACTTACTCCGTATCCTATTCCCCAATATGAAATTATTTCTAAATGTAATTTGGATTACGAAGAATTTTATAATAGAGTAATAGAGATAACCCAAAAAATGCAATTAAGCGTATATGAAGCATATTATGATGTATTTAAAAATGTTTTAATGGAAAATGGCTTTAAATTTAATAAAGATGTTATTTCTTTAGGAGCAGATAATGTTACATATAGTAAAGGTGTAATGGAATTTATTCCAGCTTTAAGAATAATGGGCATTAAACAATATGTAATTACTTCCGGATATAAAGATTATGTATTAAAAACACCTGTTGCCAAATATCTTGATGGGGTTGAAGGTACAGAATTTAAAGATGATGATAAAGATGGTAAAATAGATAAAATCTTAACAGATGAAGATAAAGTGACTTGTATAAAGCAAATATGTGCTAAAGAAAATGTTTCTTATAGTGATGTTATTTATATTGGTGATGGTTTAACCGATAAAGATGCCTTTGCTTTTATTCATCAAAATGGGGGAAAAGCTATTTTCGTAGGTGATCAGAATGCTGAATTCGAAGCCCTTAATGCATATAATGTTATTGACAAAGTATTTGCAAGAGACTTTAGTTTAGATGCTGCTTTATTTGCTTATATTGAATCATGCTATAAAAAAGAAATTTAAAGTATAATTATCTAAGATTGTAACAACCTATTATTAGGTGAAAATAAATGGAACAAGAAAATATCAATGCTTTAGATGAGGTTCATAAGGGAGCTACCATGGGGATCGATGCTGTGAAAATGATTTTAGATAAAGTTGAAGATAAAAAATTAAAAGATGTTCTTAATAAACAGTTACATGAGTATGAAGATATAGCTAAAAAAGTAGATGCTATTTATCCGAGTTACAATGAAGGCGAACCTCATAGTACGGGGGTAATGAATAAAGTTATGACTTGGTCAGGCATCGAGATGAAAACAATGGATGATACAAGCAACTCTAAAATTGCAGAAATCTTACTTCAAGGTGTTAATATGGGGATTATCGAAGGAAGAAAGATTTTAAATAAAAAGAAGATTAATAAAGAAGTAGAATCTATTGTTAGTGACTATGTAACGATGCAAGAAAAGAATGTTGAAACATTAAAAAGCTACTTATAATAAATGAGATGCAATTATGAAATAAGCATCTTTTTTAATGCATATTATTTAATGAAAAAGGCTATCAACATTTAATTATTTATGTTATAATACCTGTGCAAGGAGTGAAGAGATGAAAGTATTAAAGAAAAACTTACCCGAGGGAGTAAAGAAAAAATACGCTAGATATAAAGGCGTTAAAGTTAAGTTAATCCCTAATAAAAATAATAAAAAAACTAAATAATTAGTAAGCGATATAAAAGGTAGATTTCTTATAGTAATCTATCTTTTTTTGTAATATAATGTTTTTAATAGGCAAGGTGGTTACATGATAGAAGTAAAAAATGTTAAGAAAAGGTTTATTAAAAATGTTGGCAAAAAAGCCGAAGAAATATATGCCGTTAACGATATAAGTTTTAATGTGCCTGATGGAACAATATATGGTGTATTAGGCCAAAATGGAGCAGGCAAAACTACTCTTCTAAGAATGATGTCTGGCATTATGTCTCCGACGGAGGGCTCTATCAAAGTTGATGATAGATCCTATAAAAAACATGCTGAATTAATTAAAAAAGATATCTCATATTTATCAGGTAATACTAAGCTATATGAAAATATTACTCCTACCGAGCTTTTATACATATTTGGTAATATTTATGAAATAGATAAAGAAAAATTAGAAAAACGTATTAAAGAAATAATTAAGCTTTTAAATATGGAAAGCTTTAAAGATAATAAAATCGGCAATTTATCAACAGGCCAAATTCAAAGAACTAATATTGCTAGATGTTTTATAAATGATCCTAAATATTATATATTAGATGAAGCAACTTCAGGACTTGATGTTGTAAGTAGTCAAATAATAATTGATTTTATTAAAGAAGAAAAGAAACATGGTAAAACCATTATTTATTCAACTCACTATATGGAAGAAGCTGAGAATATTTGCGATGAAGTATTATTTATAAACCATGGTAAAGTTATTTGCGAAAGTACTCCAGAGAAAATAAAGAAAGAAACTAAAACCACTAATCTAAGAGATGCTTTCTTTGAGGTAGTCGGAGGCAATTATGAGAATTAAGGTTGTTTTAGCATTATTAAAAAAAGAATTTCTTAATATCATTAGAGATCGTAAATCATTTATTACGATGATATTACTTCCACTTTTGATGTTCCCTATCTTAATAGGTATTATGAGTCTCATGATAACAATGTTTTCTCATGTTGATGATACCATTAAATTTGGGGTTAACTATGAAGTGTCCGATGAATTTAAAGATTTTGTAGATAATTATTCAGATATTTATAAATTTGAAATAGTTTATGAAGACAATGAAACTTTAAAGGAAATGTTTGATGAAGAAGAATTAGGAATCTACATCTTAAAAGAGGATAATGAGTATCTTATCCATTATGATGCTAATAACACATCATCAATTGCTAATAGCTCAATAGTTCAAGATATATATGAAGATTATAAACAAGAATATGTAGCAAATGTTCTTGAAAATCAGGGAGTTAATTACCAAGAAATATTAGATTCATTTAAAATTACTTTTGTTCAAGAAAGTATTACCGAAATGGGAAGTTTAGTTCCATCGATGATTTCTATGGTGCTTACGATGATGATATCAAGTGTTTGTTTTTCCGTAGCTATTGAAATTACAACCTCTGAAAAAGAAAAGGGAACTTTGGAGACATTACTTAGCTTACCTATTAAGAAATCTGAACTTATAACTAGTAAATATTTAAC
Organism: uncultured Bacilli bacterium; assembly: GCA_947586825.1. Lineage (GTDB taxonomy): Bacteria > Bacillota_I > Bacilli_A > RF39 > UBA660 > UBA6448. Next base: position 13,916 of record CANPXU010000010.1, read on the forward strand.
CGTCTTTACTTTATCCGCTTTATCGGGCTTTTTAACTTATATCTCGTTATTTGGAACCTTGTTTTTTGCCAAAGATACACTTGCCATGCTTGGTGTAGTAAGTCTTGATATAAGTGGTAAAGTTTTAGCTATTTATTTTGTTTCTATTATTTTACTTGCTTTATTATTTAGTGGTTTATTATTAAGTATTACGATTTTCTCTAAGAACTTAAAGGAAGCCCAAAATACATTATATCCATTGGAGCTTTTAGTGGCATTCATTTCTATGCTACCGATGTTTGGCATCACAGGCTCAATGAAGAGTGCCTTAATACCATTTGCTAATATAGCTCTTTTATTTAATAATGCTTTATCTACTAATGTCGATGGATTGTTTGTTTTCTTAACTTTTGCTTCGACTATCGTTTACTCTGTTGTTTTAATATTTATAGTATCTAAGATATATAATCAAGAGGATGTTTTATTTAGTACTAATTCATTAAAATATTTAAGCTTTAAAAAGGGTAAAATATCAAGAGACTGTTTATCTCCTCTTGCATCATTAGTAGTCGGTATAATTATCTACTTGCTTGCAACCTATTTTACTTTATTATTTGCAACCTCATCCCTTTATTTCTTACTGGCTATTATGCCTATTACCATTTTGTTTGTATCAATATTTGTCTGCCTACTAAGTCAAATTAATATTAAAAAGAGCATTAAGTTTAATGGCTTTTCTGTTAAAAGATTTATATGTTTAATATTCCTATTTTTAGGAACATATATAATATCTAATACGATAACTAATATTATAGTTTCTATGTTCCCATCAACACTAGAACAATTTTCACAAGTATCCGATATGTTAAATGTTGATAATTTGTGGTTAGGTATATTACTTATCGCTATTCTTCCAGCGATAGCCGAAGAGTTCTTCTTTAGAGGTATTGTTCTAACATCATTTAAAAAGAAATATGGTGCCGTTATAGCCATCATTGCTAGTGCGTTAATATTTGGTATATATCATATGAACTGGGTTCAAGGTATAAATGCTTTTATCGTAGGACTTGCTTTAGGTTATATTTATGTTAAAACAGGATCTATTTATCCTACAATAATAATTCACTTTATCAACAATGCCTATGGGGTTTTATGTGAATTTTATCCATCACTAGCTTTTGAACCATCAGGTCATGTTTTATATATTCTTTTGATTGTAAGCCTTATTGTAGTTATTGCTACTTTATATATTTCTGAAACTAAATTTATTGATAAGAAAACTAGCTAGTAAAATAGCTTTTTTCTTGTAATAAACAGGCATATCGTTTATAATATTTCTAGGTAGGAAGGGCCAAACATATGAAAAAAACTATAAAATATTTTGCTTTATTTATAGCTCTATTTTTAATAGCAATTCCATGTGCTTATGCTGCAAGTGCTTCAAAAAGCTATGTGGTATGTCATGATGCAAATGTTTTAAAAGGAATTAGAGTATTAGGCTACGTTGTGATGGCTTTAAAAATTTTGGCTCCGATTATTTTAATTATCATGGGTATGTATAGCTTTTTTAAAGCAACATTGGATGACGATGACAAAGCTACTAAAGAAGCCGCTAGATTATTATTTACTAAGTTTTGTGTAGCAGCAGGCATATTCTTTATTCCTACGATTATAAATGCAACTTTAAAATTAGTAAGTAACTATGATAAAACAAATAATAAATATACCGAGTGTATGAAATGTATTACGTCGATTAAAGAATGTAACAATTTAATAACAAGATATAAGTAATAAATGTTTGTGATTATTCACAAATGATAGTATAATTATTGTTATACTAGAGAGGTTTAGATATGAAAAAAGGTTTAGTAATTCTAGTGTTAGCATTATCCTTTTTTGGCTTTGTTTCTCTTGTAAGAGCCGACTCTGTAGGAAGCAGTGCTATTATCTCTTTAGCAGGAGATAATTCTCAAAATTGCAAGGCTTTATTTGGTGACCCTAATAAAGCAGGGGATTTTGCTTATTATTTACAAATAATTTTGGATGTTATCAAATATGCCGGAATTGTTCTTTGTATTGTTCTATCTGTTGTTGATTGGTTCAAGGCTCTACTTGGAGAAGACAAAGAAATGTATAAACCTCTTGCCAAGAAAATGGCTGCAAGAGTATTTTATGCTGTAGGTTTATGGTTTTTACCCGCGATAGTAAAGACACTACTTACATTACTAGATGTGTATGGAACATGTGGTATAGGATAGGGTGAAGATAGCATATGTTTGATTTTATTCCTGAATTTTTCTGGAAAATAATTATTTCTTTAGTTGGTGCTATATTCCAATTGGTAAATTATACTTACCAAGTCTTTTTGTTTTTAGCAGAAACTAATATTTTTGATCAAAGTATTTATCATGATCTTACCGATAAGATATATGTTATTTTAGGTGTAGTTATGCTATTTGTAATAGCGTATAACATTTTAACTTTAGTAATTGATCCTGACAAAAATGAAAAAGGTGCTACTATTGAAAAAATATTAAAAAACTTAGTAACATCCTTTATTATGATTATCATTTGTCCATCGATTTTCAATTTTGCATTTAGAGTTCAAAATTCAATATTAAGTACAAATGGAGGAATTATTACTAATTTCTTCTCCGATTCTATGCAAGATACAGGTGGTGCCGATAGTATAAAAGCTGGAGGAAGGAGAATGGCCGTTAATACATTTAAAGCATTCTTCGTACCAACTAGTGAAAACTATGGAATTGGCAGCAAGAGTGGTAATAGAAGTTATAAGCTTCCAGATGGTACTATTATTGATTGTAGTAGCAGTTGTACTTTATCACAAGCCGAAAAGGCTGCGTTAGAACTCGGCTCTTTTGGCCCATTTAATTCATTTGCAATGAATATTGTTAAAGATGAAGTTGAATTTAACTGGTTAATAGCTCTTATTGCAGGAGGCTATCTAGTTTATGTTATAGTTTCATTCTGTTTTGATTTGGCAGTTAGGGCGTGTAAGCTAGCTTTGTATCAGATTATTGCTCCTATAGCGATAGCTTGTCGTATTATCCCTAATCAAGAAGAAATATTTAGCAAATGGTTAAAAGCTGTTACTAAAACTTTCTTAGCTGTTTTTATACGAATAATTATTATGAATTTAGGAGTCTTTTTAATATCCGTATTTATTGAAAGTGATTTCTTCTCTGGATGTTCAGATTGTTCATTCGGAGTTAAATTAATTGGTTATGCTTTTATAATTTTAGGTATTGTTACCTTTATTAAACAAGCTCCAAAACTTATTGATGATTTATTTGGCTTAGGAGAAGATGTAAGCCTAGGAATTAAAGATAAACTTAAGAACGCTAGCGTATTTACCGCAGGAGCCGCAATCGGAGCTGGTACAACAGCAATGGTTAGAAATGCAGGACACGCTATAAGCAATGTTAAAAATGCTAAAGGTGCAGGTGGAAAAGCTTATGCTTTAGGTCGAGGCGTTCTTAGTACTTTTGCAGGTGCTGGTTCAGGTCTTTATCATGGTTATAGACAAGGTGCTAATGCAGGAAACTTTACTGAAATGTCTGCTGCGGCCGGCAAAGGCGCTACTGCTACTACAGATGCAAGAGATACTCGTGAAGCAAGAAAGGACAGATACAAGGCTGCTCATCAAAATGTTGTTACAGGTCATTTATCCGATTGGAGAGCCGATGTTAGAGATTGGGCAACTGGAGGCGCTGCAGAATATGAGGGTATCATTAAAGTTGCAGATCAATTTAAGAAATCACAAGATGATATGAATTCTGAAGCAGAAAAAGTTATGAATAAATTTAAAAATAATGTTAGCTTAAGAGCAGATATGTCTCTACATGATTTTCATGATAATCAAGCTTTAAAAAATTATTTTGATCAATATGCTGCAGCTGGAGCATCTTTAGGTGCTATAGAAAGTGATATAAATCGGTTAAAAAATGTTACTGATACAGCTGAAATGGCAAGAGATTTGGGAATTGAGCGATCAGCATATGCATCTGATGCAGAATACAATGCAGCTTTAGCTACTGTTCCGGCAAGATTTGCTCAAAAAATTGCCGATTTGGATAGTATGTATAATCAACTTTGGAAGAAATCTAGACTTAAAGTCGAAGATGCAGCAATGCATCCTAATGATGCCACTTATGCCATAACTGGTCTTGAGGCAAAAGACTTAGCTGCCACTAGAGCTAAAAGTGAAGAATTTAATGCTTTATATCAAGCTCATGGTGCTAACGTAAAAGATAAAGATGGTAATACTCTTAATACTAATACGGCTAAAGGTATTGATGATATAGCTGGCAAATACCAAGAAGAAGGTGCTGAAGCTAGAAGACAATCTGCTCGTGTAAGACAACAAGCTGAAGCTAGAAAAGGCGATAGCAATAAATAAAAAGGAGGATAATTTGTGAATAATAATTATTTGGTTCCGGCTAATAGTAAAAAGTCCAAATTAATATTAGGCTTTTTTACTGTACCGGACTTGATAGTGTGTGGTATTGGCGGAGGACTTACACTCATGCTTTTAGTAATAATTCGTGACCCAGCAACATGGCAGCTTGTGTTAATGAGTTTACCTCTTTTGACAGCTGCTACTCTGGTTTTCCCTCTTGCAAATTATCACAACGTAAGACAATTATTAATAAATATATTTAATTTTGCCTTTGGCAGAAAAAAATATTATTGGAGAGGTTGGTGTGTGAAATATTACTATGACCCAAACAACAAATAATAATCAAAATAGTGGTTCAAAATATGCTGAAGATTGGCTACCTATAAGAGATATAGCCAATGGTATGATTTATACCGATGATAAGTACTACGTTACAGGAGTAAAAATTAGCCCTCGTAATATCTTTATCTTGGACCAAAATTCACAAAATAATATCTTATATGAACTTGCTAATTTTTATAATACTATTGATTTTGAATTCTGGCTTTTAATAGCAGATAGACCTGTTGATATTGATGTATATCTTGCGACTCTTCAAGTACAATATAATCAAATCCAAAATGCTGCAATGCGAAAACTAATTATGCAAGATATTAATAAAGCTAATATGTTTATGTCTAGACAATATAGTGTTGTTGATACTGAATATTATATTTTATTTAAAGAAAAAAGAATGGAACTTGTTCAAAAGAAGATACACAATTTAATAAGTGGTCTTGCAAGCGCAGGATTACAATCTACACAAACAAGTAACAGTGATTTAAGAATGATTTTAGATAACTATCTAAATGATGGACAAAATACAGAGTTTGGGGCGGTGATGTAATATGGCAAATGATCAAATAAAAAGTGAAGTAGCTCCAAAAGGAATGTACTTTAAACCTACCGAGTTTATGCTTGGAGGAACTTATTATACAATTATGACAATTGTATCTTATCCAAGAAATATATTCCCTGGTTATTTAGCAGGTATTACTAATATGGAAGGCGTAAGACTTGCTATTAAACATATTCCTATTTCTTTTGAGATACTTAAGAAAATGCTTAATAAAGAAATCGCAGATTTAAAGTCTAGATATCAATCTGAAAAAGATCAAACAACCCAAGAAAAAATAAGACAAGACTATGAATCTCTAGAGCAATTTATATCATTCTTAGCTTCAACACAAGCAAGAATCTTTGATTTCCAAATGCACATTATGATTTCTGGTGATAATAAAGAAGAGCTAGAACTTAGAAAGATGCAAGTTAGAAATTACTTGGATGCCTTAGGAATGAGAGGCGTATCTTTAATGTTTGAACAAGAAAAAGCCTTAAAGAGTATTATTCCTATATTCCCTGCCCAAGATATTGAAGATAGAGTAGGTATTCCACTTCCATCTGTTACTTTAGCAGGTATGTATCCATTTGTATTTGATAGTATAAAAGACCCAGGTAATGGTACTCTTCTTGGTATTGATGCATCTGGTGGAGTTGTATTATTTAACCAATTCTTATATCAAGAAAAGAAGGAAAATAACCGTAATAATGCCAATATGATTATTCTTGGTACTTCTGGTTCAGGTAAATCAACAGCTGCGAAATTAATGCTTAGAACTCATCTTAGAAATGGCCTAAAATGTGTATGTATCGACCCTGAAGGCGAGCTTGAAGACTTAGTTAACTTCGTTCATGGTGATTTCTTAAGCCTTGGTAAAGGTGGAGAGTTTGGTATGATTAACCCTCTTGAAATCGTAAGTGATAGTGATGATGAAGAGATTTCCCAAGGCCTTGGTTATACTGTTTTAACTAGAGCTTTACAACAAGTTAAAGCTTTCATGAAATACTATAATCCTTCGATTGAAGAAGATGTTCTTACATTATTCTCTGAAGTTTTACAAGATACTTATAAGAGATTTAAAATAGATTTCAATACTGATTTTACTAAACTTACTAGTGCTGATTTCCCTACATTTGATGATGTATATGCTACTATCAAGGGAAGACTATTATCTATGACAAATGCTACTCATGAAAGAGATATCATGGAAAGACTAGAGCTTAAGATAAGACCTTTAGTAAAAGAATTAAGATACTATTTCACAGGTAAGACTACTCTTCAAATAGATAGTGATTTTATTGTATTTAATATAAGAGAACTTATGAATAGTGATGAAAATATTAAGAATGCTTTATTCTTTAATATATTAAAATATGCATGGGGCTTATGTTTGGATAAAGACATTAATACTGTCATGATGGTTGATGAAGCCCATGTTCTATTATCTAATCATAATGAACTTGGTGCTGAATTCTTAGCTCAAATCCAAAGAAGATCTCGTAAGTACAATACTGGTACTATTATAATAACTCAACAACCTACAGACTTCGCAGCTCCAAATCTAATAATGCATGGTAAAGCTATATTTGATAATGCTTCTTATTACTTAGTAATGGGTCTTCGTAAACAAGCAGTTGAAGATTTATCTAAACTTGTTGATTTAAATGATAATGAAAAAGAAGCTATTAAATACTATAATCAAGGAGATGCTCTATTTATATGTGGTAATCGAAGAATGAATATGAGGGTTGTAGCTACCCAAGAAGAATTAGATTCACTTGGTAGTGGTGGAGGACTATAATAATTTGAATTAGTAAGGTGGTGATGAGTTTTGAATCCTAAAAATGGGCAAGAAGTACAGCAAAATACTGCAAATGTGGGGATAAATCAACCTAAAAAAGATTTAAGAAACCCTGATTCAAGCTCACCAACTATTGATGTTGAAGTTCAAATTAAATCCCAAAAAAGAGGTAAAGGAGTTCCTTCTTCAACGAGAATTATCGACGATAACTCACCCTATAGAGCAAATGGTAGTACTCTAGATGATGATTCTATAGAAGTCGAAGAGGAAGAAATCCCCGAAGTACAAGAAGAATCCCCAAGTTGGGAACAATTAACTAAAGAAAAATATGCTGAAGCTGCAGAAAAAGCTAAGCAAACAAATAAAAAAGTAGCCAAGACAGCTGTTAAAGGAGTGGCTACTTATTTTGGTGGACCAGCAGGAGAAGCTATTGCGGATACAGCCAATAATTCTGGCGTTTTGGATCCGGTATATGATAAAATCGCGGATACATCAGCTAAAGTAATGGATTCAAATCCTTTAGCTCGCCAAGTTCAAAATAAACTTAATGAGGCTGATGACTCTGGTGCTTTAGATGCTGCTGATAGTGCTATAAGTATGATTGGCGGTAATGCCCCTTCTGCTACTAAAGCTGCTACGCAAGCAACTGGTGCTGCTAAGGCAGGAGCTCAAGCTAGCACTGAGGCTGCAAATGCAACTTCGAATGCTACCAGTACTACGGCAAGAAGTCCTAGGATGGGCGGTAATAGGCAAACACCTAATGCTGGTGCTCCTGAAGATACTGCAGCAAAAACTGGTGATACTGCTAGCCCTGATACAGGTGGCAAACAAAAAGCTACATCTGATAATAAAAAACAAGCAGCTAACCGAGTAAGCGAAGCTATTCAAAAAAAGAAAGAGAAGAAAGAAAAAGAAAAGAAAAAGGGGCGCTTAATTAACTTCCTTAGAAGTAATCCTACACTTGTTGTCATTTTACTTGCCGCTGGGTTATTAGCTTTATTATTTATTTTACTTATGGCTTTGCTTTTAGGAGAAGGCGGGGTACTTGAAAACTATGATTCAATGACTTCTAACCTGGATGATAGATATGATTTTACAAAAACAAATGTTACTTTAACTAATTCTTATACTAATGAACAAGATCGGGTACAAATTCAGGAATTGATGCTTGAAGATTTAATAAAAGGTGCAGCTTATGCGGAACTATATAATAGTTTGTCAGGTTTGACTAGAGAACAAATGGTAGAACTATTCTCTTCGAATATGGTAGTTTTTAGAGCTTTAGCTCTTAATATTGGTAAGTATGATAGTACTACTAAAAGTATAGAAATACAAAGTGGTGACAAAGGTGTTCCATATTGTGATATTACAAATGGTTGTGATATTGTCTCTAGTAATGGTTTAATAACATACTTAATAAGTTCTTATAATGGTACTTTAAAAGGTAGCGTTACAAGTTCAATACCTCCAGCAAGTGGCGATGTTTTAATGGCTTTAACGGAAGCCTATGCCAATACAGCATATTTAATTTTAGTTCCTAATACATTTGATGGAGTTTTAACTAGTTATAATTTTGGTAATCCACCATATAATCAAACAATTAGACAAAATATGGTTACTAAAGCTAAGAATAACAAAAAATACGATACAATTATTAAAGAAATTAGTGATTATAATAATTATAAAATATATGATTTAAAAAGCGCTGTAATGTCTTATAGTTATGGTAGCAGTAATAATTATTGGTGGCCAATTGGTGGCAGTCAAGATAGTTCAGGCCTTTATAGTGGTACAACATCATGGACGAGTATATCATCACCATATGGATCAAGAATCCATCCTATAAGTGGAAAACAATCGTTCCACTCCGGAATCGATATACCGGCATCACAAGGTACGCCTATAATTGCTACAAGGTCAGGTACGGTAACAATAGCTACCTATAATAGTAGTTATGGTAATTATGTTGAAATAAACCATGGTGATGGTACCTCATCAAGGTATGCTCATATGATGAATGGTGGTATACTTGTTAAAGTAGGAGATACCGTAAGACAGGGGCAAATCATTGGTAAAGTTGGTACAACTGGAGCATCAACAGGTAATCACTTACATTTTGAAATAAGAATTGATGGTCAAACAACTAATCCGACAGAATACGTTAGTGCTCAAAATCAAAGGCCAAAGGAAATTACTACTGTTGTTGGTGTTAAGGGATCAAATAATACTCAATCAGTATGTTTGACCTTAAAAAATGCGGGATTTTCTAATAATGCAGTTGCGGCAATAATGTCGAATATGTATCGTGAAAGTAACTTTAAACTAACAGCTTTAGGTGACCATGGTACAAGTTATGGATTATGTCAATGGCATAATGGTAGATATACTAATTTGCGAAATTATTGTGGCAGTAGATTAAATACGGTTGAATGTCAAATTGATTTCTTAATATATGAACTTAAAAATTCTTATAAAGGAGTATATAATTATTTATTATCGAATAATAGTGCTAATAGTATGACATCTTATTTCTGTATTCACTTTGAAAGCCCTGCGAATAAGTATGTAGGATGTCCACAAAGAGCTAATTCATATAGTGCATCATATTTAAATTATGTTAATAATGGATGTAGATAAGGAGGATTTATGCGAAACGATAAAGTATATATTGCTGTTTTAGCAGTAATTGCTATTCTACTTGGAGTTTTGGTTTTTGCTTATTTTAATATTTCTAAGAACGAAGGATTTGGCTTAGGAAATAGTAGTTCTGAAAATAGTAATATTAATAAAAATACGACTACTAATCAAGAAAATGGTGGATCAAAACCGATTGGCGAAATAACGAGTCTACCAGTAGATCCTCATGAAAAAATTCCTCTAGCAGAGGTTACTGACTATACAGAATTTTTCAATGTTAACAATATTCTAAATATGTTTTATAGTTTAGTAGCTAATCGAAATAGTAAGAGTATTATCAATGTTTTTGATGCCGACTATATTGAAAAGAATAATATAACAGTAGATAACTTAACTCAGTATGTAAATAGTAAATATGATGAGATAACTTTCTATTCTAAAGAAATGTATCGTAAAGGCCAAAATGGGGTTAGATATTATTTTGTTAGAGGAGAACTTCAAAACTATAATTTTGCTTCTGAAATATTATCTGAAGCTGAAAATGTAAGTATTTTAGTAATAATTGACTTTAATAATGACTGCTTTAGCATAGTCCCAATTGCTAACGAAGGCGATTTATATGAGTTTGCTCAAGGTTATAATATTAATACGGCTAAGAGGCTAACAAGAAATGAAAATAATGATTATAATGAACAAACATATAATGATGAAATAATAAGTATTAACTATATAAGATATTTCCAAAATATGCTTTATTTAAATACTGCTAAAGCATATGATATGTTATCTGATGAAACAAAAGCTAAATACCCAAAACTTGAGAACTTCTCTGATGATTTGGAAAATGTTTATAGTGGAATAACTTCAAGAATTCAAAGCTATGGTACCAAAGGTGATAATGGCCATAGAATGTATTCGATTATCATGAATAATGATAAAGAAATTATTTTCAATGAAGAATCTATAATGAATTTTAAAGTTACACTTTAACGAGCCATTTTTTATGGCTTTTTTTGTTTCTTTTTGTAGTAGTATCACGATAATTGTAGTATAATAAAAAAGAGTTTAAAGGAGAAGACATGGGTTTTAAAGTAACAAAAAAAGATTTATTACTATTTTGTTTATATTGTATCTTGCTACTTTATTTTTGCGCAATTGCTGTTTTAAATTTTGCGTCTTTTTCTAATGATGGAACCTTTTATGGCTTACTTCCTTTTAAAGCTTTTTCATTTGAATATATAGGTTATACTTTAGCTTTATTTGTAGCGGTTTTAATATTAATATTCTCAAGTGTATCTTCTTATATTTTTAATAAAGATAAGGGATCATTTGGTATTCATATTGGTGATAAGGGTAGTGATGGTTACTCTAAATGGGCTAGTGAAAAAGATATTAAGACCGATAAAAATATTGTTAGAGTAGTGCCTTCGGACAAAACTTTGGAGGCTGCGGGTATTCCTCTTATCAATAAAGGTAATGAGATATGGGTAGATAATGGAGAATATCATAACCTAGTAATCGGAGCTACTGGTTCAGGTAAAACAGAGTGTGTCGTTAAGCCTCTTGTTAACTTACTTTCTAAAAAAGGCGAAAGTATGGTTATTACTGACCCTAAAGGTGAAATATATGAATATTGTGGCGAATATTTAAGAAGCCAAGGATATCGAATTATTATTCTTAACTTCCGTGAACCTGAAAAAGGTAATGCTTGGAACCCTTTGAGTCTTCCATACCAATATTATAAATCTGGTAATACCGATAAAGGTATTGAACTTCTAGATGACGTTGCTCTTAATATTTTGTACAACAAAGATGGTGGTAAAGATAGTGAATTCTGGGAAAAGAGTGCAGCTGACTACTTCTCAGGTCTTGCTTTAGGTCTATTCATGGATGCTAAAGAAAAAGAAGTTAACTTAAATAGTATTAACATAATGTCAACAGTCGGAGATGAAAGAAGAGGAACAACTCCTTATATTAAAGAGTATTTCCATTTAAAAGGTGAAAGCTCTGCTCCTTATATTTTTGCCTCTAATACAATTAATGCTCCCAATGATACTAAGGGTGGTATCTTATCAACATTTAGACAAAAGATAAGACTTTTCTCAACCAGAGAAAGTTTAAGTGAAATGCTTTCATATTCTGATTTTGATATGCGGGATATAGGTAAACAAAAAACAGCCGTTTTCATGATTATTCATGATGAAAAGAAAACATATCATGGTCTTATGACTATTTTTGTTAAACAATGTTATGAAACCTTAATTGATTGTGCGCAAAAAAATGGTGGTAAACTTGAATATCGTACTAACTTCATTCTTGATGAGTTCCCTAACATGCCACCACTTAAAGATGTTGACTCCATGGTTACAGCAGCTCGTAGTAGGGATATAAGATTTACCTTTATTATCCAAAACTTTGCCCAATTAGATGATGTATATGGAGAAGAAGTTGCTCAAGTTATTAAAGGTAACTGTGGTAATTTAATATACCTAATTTCTACTGAACTTAAAGCTTTGGAAGAAATCAGTAAAATGTGTGGTGAAGTAAAGTCTAAGAAAGATGATAAGACGGCATCAACACCACTTATAACGGTATCAGACTTACAAAAATTAAAATTATTCCAAGCTATAATTATCAGATGGCGTAAAAATCCATTTAAAACTCAACTTACACCAGACTTTAAAATAGACTGGGGTACCAATTATGGTAAAGCAACACTTCCTACGAGAGAAAAACAACCAATTGAAATATTTGATATTAAGGCTTTTGTTAATGAGCAAATGAAAGATCAAGCGCTTAATAATCCAGGTATGAAAGCACCAGGAGCTAACCCTTTCTTACAACCAGGATATAATCCATTCTTACAAAATAGTGCTCCAAGAAATCCTTTTGTATCTGATACACCAAAACCTGGTACAAGCAATCCATTTTTAAATTCTACCCCATCTTCTAATCCAACAAATCCATTAATGGGTAGTAATCCGGCGCTTAATGCGAATAATCCATTTATGAATAATAATTCTACTCCAATGATGAATAATCCATTTGTTAATAATCAACCATCTCAAACTCCAAGTGTGCCTACACCGGCTTCAAATAACACACTTAATACTAATCCGTTTGCAAATAATGGCTTTAATCCATATGCTAATTTAACCAATAAAGATATTGACGATATGGTTAAGAATATTGAAAAGAAACTTGCTCAACTTGATGCCGAAGAAGCTGCGGAAAAGGCTAAACAAGAACAAGAAAAAACTAAGATTACCGATGTTGAATCTAAATTGGAACTGCCAAAAACGACTGAACCTGAAATAAAAACTATTTTTGAACCTGAAGTTAAGGATGAAGATTTAACTTTTGCTCAATCTGAAGTAAAAAAAGAAACAGCAAAGGATGATGCTCTAGATTTAACTCAAGAAATTAAGCTTGATGATATATCTAAACCCAAAATTAATGTTGATAAAGATAGTGTGATTGTAAATGATAACGTAGTGACGGATGATGAATTTTATGATGATTTCTTTGATGATGAATAAAATATGGAGTCAAAAGCTCTATATTTTTTGTTTTACTTTAAACAAGTAAAATAACTAGAGAATTGTTGATTGTTTGTTTTTGTATGATAAACTATTAATAGAATAGAGGGTCTATGAAAAGAAAAAAAGCTAAAGATAAGCATATTCTTATTATATCTATTGTACTTAGCGTACTAGCGCTAGTATCAGTACTATTTTGTTTATTTTATGCTTATAAATATTATAATTATCCTGAAAGAAAAGTTGTGCACTGTTACTTACAAAACGATTCAGAGAATTTAGATGTGTACTACACAATACAGGGTGGAAAGGTCTTAAGGAAAGAGGAAGTTAGAACTTATCCATACTCTGGAGATTTGTATAATAAATTAAGTCAAGACTTTGATGATAGCAAAACTAGTAAATATTTAGGCTATATGCAAAAGCTTACAAATTATAATAATCAGATAGTTAAGATGGAACTCATTGATTATGAAAGACTAAGCGATGAAGGATTTAAGGATTTATTTGGTATAACTGATAAAGATAAATATTTAACTGCTGATGAAGAGTTTTATGCATCGGGATATAATGAAGCAGGTTTTACCTGCGATATAAAGTAAGGGGTTCCTATGAAAAATAATATTAAAATAATAGTTCCTTTAATCTTAATAGTTTTATCCTTAACAGTAGGTAGTATTTATGCATATGCATTTTATAACAAACCAATGGGTGAAAGTATTCACTGTTATTACTATTTTGATGGTTCAAGAGCAGATGATTATTACTATTTAGAAGATGGATATTTAAAAAGTGCCTATCATGTTTTTAATCTTTTGTATCCTATGGATCAAGATAAAGCATATAAGCTTACTAATAAAATGAATGATGATTATAAATGGCAATTATATAATATAGCCCAAGATGGAGAAAATGTGACGGAAACATCATATTTTGTTTATGATATGACAAAAGATGTTGATCCAATGGATTTAAATCCTATGATTAAAATGGATGAAGGAAAAAGACTTACTAAAAAAGATTTTGAATTTGCTTTTAAATATATAGGCAATGGTAGAAAAGATAATGGAATGAAATATCATTGTGATTGGGATGCTTTTTAATAAGTTATATTAATTATTTATAAAACTAAAAACCTCATAAAATACTATGAGGTTTTATAATGAAAAGAATTTATTTAAGTGAATATAATACTTCAATGGGAAAATTAATTGATGTTCAACATCCTTTGGATTATAAAGAAAAACATGATCCAAGAAGTATAAATATTTATGCCGATAAGCTTATGTATAATCCTGGTAAATATTTAAATTATAATGAGACATACTATATTATGTGTAACAAAGGGGTATTAAGTAGTAAAGTAGTACATAGACTTACATATTTAGGTTTTAAAGTAGTTCAAGTTGTTTATTAAACCTTAAATTTTGTAGTATAATGGTAATTGGTGTTAAGATGTTAGAACAATTACCAGTATATATTGAAGATTTTGTACTTTCATTAGGTGCTTATGCACCTATTTTAGCTTGCTTTTTTATTACGGTAGAATCTATGTTACCCATCCTTCCCTTATTTGTTTTTATAACTATTAATTTTATTTCTTTTGGGCATGTGGTAGGTTTTTTTATATCTTGGATATTTACTTGTTTAGGATGTTTTTTATCATATTTTTTAGTAAGAAAAGGTTTATCTAACTGGACTATGGCTAAGGCTAAAAAGGTAAAATCTTTAGAGGAAGTTATTGCTTTTGTTAAAAAGATATCCCCGGCGACTTTAGCT
Source organism: uncultured Bacilli bacterium (assembly GCA_947586825.1). Lineage (GTDB taxonomy): Bacteria > Bacillota_I > Bacilli_A > RF39 > UBA660 > UBA6448. Next base: position 28,951 of record CANPXU010000010.1, read on the forward strand.
GCGGTTATAGCCTGTCCATTTATGCCTGCATTTGCTATTAATATTGCTGCAGGACTAGTTAAGATGGATTTTAAAAAATTTGCTTTATCAATATTGATAGGTAAAATATGTATGGTATATTTTTGGGGTTATGTTGGAACTGGGATTATAGAAAGTTTTCAAGATCCGACCATTCTTTTAAAAATAATGATTATGATTTTAGCAGCTTACCTAGCAACACTATTTATAAATAAGATAATAAAGGATTAGTTATGAAAAAGTTTTTAATATTTATAAGTATTATTATTTTAATTGTTCTAGTAATTATTCTTGGCATAAACTTTTATGTCATATTTAAGTATGATAAAAAGATAATAAGTGAAAAAGAAGCTTATAAATTAAAGGACACTGATTGTATTTTAATTCTAGGAGCTGGTATAAAAAATGGTGGACCAAGTGATATGCTAAGAGATAGATTAATAGTAGGAAGTAAGATATATCAAAATAGCAATATTAAAAAAATAATAGTAAGTGGTGATCATAGTAAAGATAATTATGACGAAGTTAGAGTTATGAAAAATTATTTGATAAATAAGTTAAATATTTCTTCAGATGATATTTATAAAGATCATTATGGTATAGCAACTTATGACTCTATTTACCGAGCTAAAGAAGTTTATAGCTGCCAAAAGATGATTATTGTAACGCAAAAGTATCATTTGTATCGCTCTTTATATCTTGCAGATAAAATAGGAATTGATGCTTATGGTGTATCGGCATCTTTAGAGCCTTATCGTGGTCAATTATGGCGCGAAATTAGGGAAGTTTTAGCTAGGGATAAAGATTTTGTTAAAGGCTTGATTTTGCCAAAGCCAAAGTTTAAAATCGAGGCATTACCAGCATCAGCGACTGGTGATGATACTAATCAAAGATAAGCTATCAAGAGGATAATATCCAAGTAATGATAGCTTTTTTAATTTCATAATATTCATTTTCTTCAAACTGCATATTAGCTATGCAAAAACGTTTGTTACTAATATGGGAGCAGAACATACATTCATATAAATTAGAACAATCTTGGATAAAAAATGAATTAGTAATTTTGCTTGAACATACAACATTATAACTATTAGCACAATTACTGGAATCATCGGTTCTGATACAATAATTGCATAATGCTGACCTTTGTGATGCTAAAACATTATTACATTTATGACAAGAATCACAAAAAATAATATTTTTAGAATCACTACTATCACTTGAGGCATACACATTTTCACAGCGATATATCGTATCACTTTTAGCTACATTTATTGAATCGTATACTCTTTCGGTAGTTATTAAATTAACTTTATCCCATATAGCAAGTATTTCATCTAAAGAAGTTATTTTTTTATAAGGTAACATCCAACCATCACTTAGATCTACTTTTTCCATATTACTATTTGTTATATATTTAGATCCATTAGAAGATGATGCATAAGTTATTTCGTTAGTAGTAGCATCGACTACTTCTTTAGGTAATTTAATATCAAAGGCCAGTTTCTCATATATATCTTTTAAATGCCAATTTATATCCTGATTAAATATCATTTTAAAGATATTTTTACACATATTTAAAGCTTCATTATCATTCATACTATATTTCCTTTCTACTAGTCGAATTCTTCCTTAAAATGTCTTTTAAACTAGTTTTAGCACCTGTATTAAACACGATATTAGTATTTGTATTTTTATCAATGTATTTAGTTACTTCTTTAGAAACACTTCTTAAACTAGGTTTACTTATATAATCTAAAGTAGTACCCGTTATAGTAGGTAGTAATTTACCATCTTTTTCAATTCTTACAATACAACTTCGATTAGGAAGTTCAGAAAGCATTTTAACTTTTTTATCTTTGTTATTATCTAAAGGAATTTTCATATCTATATTATCTACTAAAACATTAGCATCTATTTTAGCTACTCTAAATAAATAATAATTACTTACATTAGCAAATATGGCATCTTTTAATTCATCAGATATTTGATTAAAATATTGTCCTGATAGGATTAAAGATAAATTATATTTTCTAGCTTCAGATAAGAACTTACATAAGATAGGATTTTCTACAATAGCAACTTCATCTACCACTAAGATAATATGTTCATTATTTTTTCTAGCTTGAATAATATTTAAGATATTTTGCATAACTAAACCAGATATAGTTTTAGTTATCTTATCTCCTAGTTTAGTTCTATCCAAAGAAAACAAAGTAACAGTATTATTACAAATAGTTTCATATAAACTAGAGTATTTTTCTAAGCTGTTAAAGACAGGTATCATACTCATTTCATCAATAAAACTTATAATCGGAGATATACTTTCAGAATATGATTTAGTTTTAAGTTCATTAAAATCGCTTAAGAAGAATTCTATAACACAAATAGGTACATTATTTTTGCTAGCATTAATCATATTATTACGATAATCTAAATCTAATAATAATTTTCTTAAATTAGTAAAGTTAAATGAATCAAGACTTAATAATAAATAGGTACTAAATCTTAAAACTCTTTCTAGTTTAGCATTATATTGATCACTTATTAAGGATTTAAATAAATCTAGGTAAATCTCAGTTTCAGCAACTATATCATTATTAAAAGAGCCAAATAAATTAATAGAGCTATCATTATTATTAAAATCAATTATTTTACTAAAACCCCCGATATCATCTTGAAGAGAAGCATGAGGGTCTATAACAATTACTCGATAATTATTCTTTAATATATTATCTTGATTAATATTATTAATAAGTAGACTAATTAATTTAGATTTACCAGAACCACTTGCTCCTAAGATAACAGAGTGTTTATTAAAACTATAATTATATAAATTTAAGTAATAATCTTCATTTAAATAAGGAAATGTATTTATTTTTAATAAAGCATTATCTTTATTTTCACTTAATACATTTAAACATTTACTAATATCTAAATATTTAGGAATAGCTTTATATTCATATCTTTTATTTCCTTCGAAGTCTATTGATAATAATGAAGATATACTAGTAAGCAATGCTCTATATTTAATTATTTCATTATTATAAGAAGTATAAATATTAACTTGTCTTTTTATTCTTTTACCAATACCTTTACTAAGTTTAATCTCTATATATTGTAAGTCACCTTTATTTTTAATTTCAAAGTTATTAATTATATCAATAATATTACTTTCATTAATCATAAGATATGGTAAAGTTATATCTTCTTTAGGTAATACTATATCACTAGTTTTCTCCAGTAAAAATGAATTTAAATCATTAATAGTAGCCGGTAAATTATATTTAGTTTTAATATAAAATCTAATCTTATTTAACTCTTTAGTAATTATTAATGAGAAATTAGTAAATATACCTGTGTATTTAATTATTTTATTAATTAAATTAAACAAATCTTCTTTTTGAACATATTTTTTAGCTAGATATATTTCATAATACTTTTCCATAAACCCCTCCATGACAATAAGTCTAGCATATTACTACATAAAAAAACTGACTTTTTTCTTACGAGTTTTGTCAGTTAATCAATAGCTACTAAAAAGTCTGTTACTCCGTCATGATAATATTCAAGTTCAGGAATAGGCTTTAAATTATAATTACATGAGGGAAGAAAGCTTAAATAAAAGTCTTGGGATGCATTGTGAATATCTGTAGCATTTTGGGAAGGTATTCTAAAAGATAACCATCTTGATTTAGGTAAAATAACTTTTTCAAATTCTTTTATTTTTTGTTTATATAAAACATAATAGTACTGACAGTTTTCTCTTTCTTCATCATAAGTAACCATGCCATAGTCAATTTTCCCATATTTATTTAAGTATTTATTAGATACTTTTTGATAGAAGTAAGGAGCATCTTTTGCAATTTTATCATTATTAGTTTTCATTTTAAGTCCATATAATTCTAAAGAATCTAGTTCTATTATTTCATACTCAACTTCTTTAATAGCCATATCTTTTTCATCAAATATAACTCTAGGGAAATTTCTTAACTTAGTTAAATCTACTTTACTAGGCTTTATACCATGAAATGATCTAAAGGCTCTCGAAAAAGCTGTAGCATTATTATATTGATACTTAATTGCTACATCAATAACTTTTAAATTAGGATTATTATATAAATCTAAAGCTGCTTTGGAAAGTCTTCTTTTACGAATATAATCAGATATAGTAGTTCCAACCATTAAAGAAAATAATCTTTGCATAGTATAAGAATTAACCCCGAGAAAAGATGCTAAAACATCATAATCTATCTTATTTTCTAAATTATTTTCAATATAATTAGTTATTTCATTTAAGCCCTTATATATATTCATAAAATCTCCATGATTATTATAGCATGAAGTCCTAAAAAATGATAAGATATTGATAAAAGTAGGTGAGTTTATGAAATATTATATTGAAGTGGGTTCGACGGTTACGAAGTGTGATAAATGGGATGATAATAATTTAACCAGAGAAAAAGAAGCTACGATTCTTTTTAAGAAAAATTATCAAGTAAATAATGCTTTAAATTATGATGATGTTGATAAACTTGTGGATTTTGTTAATTCTTTAAATAAAGATATACCTAAGTATATATATGGAACTAGTATTTTTAGAAAGCTAAATAAAGAAGAATATGATGAGTTTTTTAATTATTTAAAAGATAAAACTGGCTTAGAATTTAATCTGATATCTCAAGAGGACGAAGGTAAATTAACTGCTCTTGGGGCATCTCATAACGCTGGACAAAAAGTTTGTGTTATGATTGGTGGTGGTGGCTCTACGGAAGTATTAGTATGTGATAAAGAAGTTGTTGAGACTGTTAATAGTAATATTGGGGTAATAGATGTTTTAAATAAGTTCCCTGACCTATCAGATGATATAGCTACTACTGATTTAGATACAGTTATAGATTATATAAAAGAAAATATTAATCTTCCTAAAAGTAAGGCTGATATTTTGATTTTAGCAGGTGGTGGTCATGAAAAATTTGCTAGATTATCAGGCATTAATTATACTGATAATACTTTATATAGTGATCCTTTTTCACCAATTATGATGGATATAAAAACCAGAAGAGAAGATACAGTAAGATATTTTAAAGAAATATCACTAGATGCTATTAAATCAAAAGTAGATGATCCTGATTGGTGGAATGCTACAAGAGCAATGTGTGCTTTTGTTATTCTTATAGCAGATGAAATCGGAGCAAAATACATTGTTCCTACTGATATAGCTATAGCTCATGGTATAATCGCTACAAATAAGTAATATTTTATTAATAAATATGTTATAATTGTTAGAGTTTAAGGAGAAGCTATGGCAGAGTTAGAAAATCATGAAGAAGAAGTAAAGAAAAGCAAAAATATTTGGTTTTCTCTTTTATTTGTGTTAATTGCTGTATTATGTGTATGGACAATTACTTCTTTAAATAAAAGTTTTTCTTTTGCTAACTTTATTGATTTTATAAAAAATGCCCAACTTATATGGATTATTATAGCTATAATTTGCCTTATTTTATATATTATTTTCGAGGGTATGGCAGTTAACACTATTTCTAGATCCTTTGGTTATAAAACTAAATTTAAAAATGGCTTTTTCTATTCAAGTGCTGACTTATACTTTTCAGCGATTACGCCTTCTGCTACAGGAGGCCAACCAGCCAGTGCTTATTTTATGATAAAAGATGGTATGAATGCTGCAGCTGTAACGGCTATTTTATTATTTAATTTACTTACTTATACTATGGCTTTATTCATCGTATCATTTATTACTTTTTTATTTAGTATCCCAATTTTTTTAAAGTTTAGTATGATTTCTAAGATATTTATTGTAGTAGGTTTCTTTGTAGAAATATTATTAATAACCATTTTTTCATGTCTTCTTTTTAAATCTAAGTTGTTATATAGTATTTGCAAAGGGACGCTTAAAATATTAGCTAAAATTCATTTAGTATCTAAACCTGAAGAAAAGATAGCAAAGCTAGAAGAAACAATGAATAAATATCATGAATATGCAAAAATGTTAAAAACTAGAAAAGAAGTAATGCTAAAGGCTTTAGGCTATAATGTTTTACAAAGAGTATGCTTATTTTTAGTTACAGTGTTTGTCTTTTTAGGAGCTTATGGTATTTCTAATGTTACTATAGGTAATGTGTTAAGTGTATGGTCCATCCAATGTATGGTAACAATTGGTGCTAATTTCATTCCAATTCCTGGGGCTATGGGAATATCAGATTATTTGCTCCTTGATGGCTTTAGTAGACTTTTAAATCGTGCAGAAGCTAGTAATCTAGAGCTTCTTACAAGATTTCTTTCTTTCTATAGTTGTGCTATAATATGTGGTATAGCAGTATTAATTAAATTTTGTTTAATTAAAAAGAGGAGTAAAAAATGATAGGATTTTATGATTATACGGTAATATTAACGTATTTATCATTATTTTCAGCGGTGTCTGGTATAATGGTCTGTTTTGGTGGATCAGGACACCCTTATATAGCTACATTCTTTTTACTTATATGTGGCTTGTGTGATGCTTTTGATGGTAAGGTAGCCAGAACTAAAAAGAATAGAACCGATATGGAGAAAAATTTTGGTATTCAAATTGATTCTTTATCAGATCTAGTAGCTTTTGGCGTTTTGCCAGCATGTATTGGAGCCGCTCTTATTAAAAACGCAGGTTATTTTGAAGAAGGAGCTATTTATTCTTTCTTACATTTAGTAAAAAATTCGGTATATACTAAAGCTATGTATTTAGTCTTGTTTGCTGTGCTAATTTTATATGTTTTAGCAGCCCTTATAAGACTTGCTTACTTTAATGTAACCGAAGAAGAAAGACAAAAAACAGAGAAAGGCTCTCGTAAAACTTATACAGGACTTCCTGTTACATCATCAGCTTTAATCTTCCCAGGGGTATTACTTTTACATAAAGTGTTTCCCGCGGATATAAGTTTAATATATTTTATTGTTACCATTATAACAGGTGTAGCATTTTTATCTAATTTTAAAATTAAAAAAGCTGGTTTAAAAGGTATTCTTATTATGGTAGGAATAGGTATAATTGAATTCATATTACTTGTTTTAAGTAAGATATTTTAACAACTAAAAAGGATAATATATGATTTCAGATAAAGAATCTAAATCTGTACTATTTCTATATAATACCTTTATAGGAAGATGTTTACTAAAGATATTAACAATGAGATTTATTTCTAAATCTTGTGGTTTTTTGCTTGATAGAAAAATATCTAAAGCATTTATCAAAAACTTTGTTAAGAAAAATAATATTAATACAAGTGATTATTATTTAGATAATATTAATAGTTTTAATGACTTCTTTACTCGTAAAATAAAAGAGAATAAAAGACCTATTGATAAAGATGCAAACGCTTTTATATCACCATGTGATGGCAAACTTAGTGCTTATCACATAAACAAAGGGTTAGTTCTTCCTATTAAACAAAGTGAGTATCTAATCGAAGATTTACTCGAAGATGATAATCTGGCTCAAAAATATAATGAAGGAATTTGTTTAGTATTTAGATTGGCTGTTAATAATTATCATCGTTATGTTTATTTAGATGATGGATATAAAAAAGAAAATATTCATATTAAGGGTAAACTTCATACTGTAAGGCCTATTGCTTTAAGAAATCATTCAGTATTTACTCAAAATACGAGAGAGTATACTATTTTAGATACCCAAAATTTTGGCTTAGTAACTCAAATCGAAGTAGGCGCTTTACTCGTAGGCAAGATAAAAAATCATCATGAAAATTATCATTTTAAAAGAGGAGAAGAAAAGGGCTTATTTTTATATGGCGGAAGCACTATCATTCTTCTTTTAGAAAAAGATAAAGTTAAAATAGATAAAATATATTTTGAAAATACTAAAAATAATATAGAAACTGATGTTATGTTAGGGCAAAAAATAGGCTCTAAATAATCGGAAGTTAATTCTTCATAAAGCTATTTTGTATAAAATGTAAATAACCTTAGTTTATTTGAATTTATCTTAACTTAATGATATTATTACTATAATAGGGATGGCTATATGAAGAAAGAAGATAAGAAAAAACAAACTAAAACTGAAGAAGTTAATAAGGAAAGTACTAAAAAGTTAAATGATCATTATAATACAGTAGTAGGCTCTGATGGTATAGAAATGCTTGATGAAAGTCCTAATAAAACTTCTAAATTAAGTAGTCAAACACTAATTATTATTCTTCTTGCTTTTTCAACTTTTTTACTTGGTGCTCTAGTTTTTGTAAAAAGAGATGCCATATTTACTAGCAATATATCTTTAGATAATAATACGGTAGAGGAAACTAATCCAAAGGAATCATATGATAATATCCCTGTTGAAGATACTTATGCCTTTGCTACCGGAGAGGACTTTGGCATTCAATTTTATGTCCTACATAATGGCCGTTTATACTATAAAATTTATGATTATGGAGAAGTAGTAGGTTATCAAAATTACCGTGTAATTGACTATAACTTATCAGCTTCATATGATGTTGAAAAAACACTTACGCAATATACTGCTTTATCAGGAATTAAAAGAATAAAAACATATAATTTTTCTGATAGTATATCCTATAGTTTACTTCTTATAATGGAAGATGGTAGTGTTTATAAATTAACTTATGTAAGTGCTACAAGCCAATTTACATTAACTAAATTAAATATCTTTGGTAATAATAAAGTTGAAAATATTATTAACTTAAATATTTCTTCGGAATGTATATCTAATAACTGTGCTGCATCTTATGAGATTATAACTAAAGATGGTAAAACAGTAACTAAATAATAAAAGACTCAGATAATTACATCTGAGCCTTTTTTAGAATTCCCCATTTTGATAACTAGTAATTGCTGAATTATCTTCCATTAATTGACTAATAGATTCATCATTATTTAAACAGTCAATAATACTAGCAAGATAAGTAGAACAATCTACGGAATTAAACCAAGGTTTAACAAGTATTTCTTCAGGTACATAATTTAAGTTAGTAGAATAAAGGGCATCAAATATTTTATTATTATATGCTTCTTCAAATTTTTCATAACCTTCCGTAAATAAAGCAAAGGAAGTAAAGAAGAATATTTTATCAGCCTTTCTTTTCTTAAGTTCTTCTGCTACTTCAAGCATTGAGCCACCACTTGCAAGCATATCATCAACAACAATTATAGTTTTACCTTCAACATCACTACCTAAATATTTGTGATCAATAATAGGATTTTTACCATTTACTACTTTAGAAACATCTCTTTGTTTATAAAATACACCAATATCACATCTTAATATTTTAGCTAAGAACTTGGCTCTTTCCATAGCTCCAATATCAGGGCTTATAACTAATATATTATTTAAATCAATTTTTTCTTTAGCAAGTAATGCTTTTAATAAATTATTAGTAGGGTAAAAATTATCAAATGACATAAGAGGAATAGCATTTTGAATATTAGGGTCATGAGCATCAAAAGTAATTAATTCATGAACTCCCATATTTTGTAATATTTGAAGGGCTATAGCACAATCAAGTGATTCTCTACTTTTACGACGATGTTGTCTTGATTCATATAAAAGAGGCATTACAACATTAATTTGTTTAGCGTGTCCCATCATTGCAGATATTACTCTTATAATATCCATAAAGTGTTCATCAGGACTAGTTTGATGAGTTTGGCCATGCATTTCATAAGTTATACTATAATTGTGAGGGTCTGACAAAATATAAACATCTTTTCCCCTTATAGAATCTTTAATAACAGCCTTTCCTTCACCATCATTAAATTTTACATTTTCAATCGGAGCTCTAAAATCATAGTCTACTTTTCTTATTTTTTGTAGTTCACTATTGATTTTTTCTCCTAAATCCGTCATATTGTCCATTACCAATAGGCATAAGTCATTTTTTACTTTCATTAATATACTCCTTAATTAAATTCTAACATATATAGATTTTAAATGTTATAATATTTTTTAGAGAAGTGAAGTATTATGTTTGTAGGTTTTAAAAAATATGAAAAAATTGGTTTAGTTAGAATGGTTAATATTAAAGTTATTCAAAATGATAAAGATGTTATTTACGAAGGACCTGCTGAAGATGCTCCTGAGGAAATAAAGAATATGTATTACTATAAAATAAGCTTAGCCAGTAAAGAAACAACTTATTATGTTTACACAGAGGATTATTTAGCTACTCTTGATATTGATAAGTTAAATGAACATGAATAAAAAATAAAGAGACTAATTATTAGTCTCTTCAGACTGTTGACAAAGTAAAAATTTGAAGACAGTCTTTTTATTTTTGAAAAAAAGTATTATAATTAAATTGCGAGT